>JAZFZX010000391.1:0-4398 GCA_036444135.1 Kiloniellales bacterium
GGCGTCCGTCTGGGGTTCTACAGCGGCAGCGGCGAGACCGACCTGAAGCCCTGGATCCTGGCCGCCGCGCTTGCCTTGCTGCTGCTCGATCTGGTGCTGGCCCTAACGCTGCGCGGGCTGTTGCGGACCGACATGACACGGAGTGGCAGTCTCCAGCGCGCCGGTCCGACCGTGACGGGGATTGCGGTTCTGCTCTGCATTTTGGTCCTCGCCGGCCACGCCGCGGCGCAGGAGCCGGCGGCCGCTGGCCCGGTTGGTGGAGACGATGAATTCGCCTTGGACGCCACTCTGGAGACCCGCCTGGCTTATGTGAAAACCGGGGATTCGGAGGTCGATGCCATCAGCCGCGCCGGCCTCGACGGCCTGAGCCGGGTGCTCACGCGGCGAACCTCGGTGGAACCGGGGACGCCGATGGGGATCGATCCGGCCCGCGACGAGCTCGCCTTCTTCCCGCTTCTCTATTGGCCGGTGGTGCCCGAACAAGGGCCGTTGGACGAGGCGGCGCGGCGCAATGTGAACGATTACCTGGCCCACGGCGGCACGATCCTGTTCGACCTGCGCGAGACAGCGCCCGGAGCCCACATTCTCGGCCGGGCCAGCCGCGGCAGCGAGGCTCTCATGCGGCTGACCCAGGGCCTGAACATACCGCCCTTGGCGCCCGTCCCGCCGGACCACGTGCTGACCAAATCGTTCTATCTCATGCAGGATTTCCCGGGCCGCTACGCCGGCGGAACGCTTTGGGTGGGGGCAACCGAAGGACACGTCAACGACGGGGTCACTTCGGTCCTGGTGGGATCGAACGACTGGGCCAGCGCCTGGGCGCTCGAAGCCGGCGGGCGGGCAATGTTCGCCGTGGTACCCGGCGGCGAACGGCAGCGGGAGATGTCCTATCGGGTCGGGGTCAACCTGGTCATGTACGCGTTGACCGGAAACTACAAGGCCGACCAGGTGCACGTGCCCTTCATCCTGGAGCGTTTGGGACAATGAGACCGCGCCACCGCATGAGGAGAACGGCGTGAGCGGCCACCTCTCGATCGACTGGGCGCCGCTCGTCCCTTGGCAACTGCTCGCCGCCCTGGGCGCGGCGGCGCTGATCGTTATCGCCCTGGCATTGTGGCGGCGCGCGCCGGGCGTGTGGTGGCGGGCCCTGACGGCGGCGACCCTTCTGGTCGCCTTGGCCAATCCGTCCCTGATCGAGCAGGACCGCCAGTTGTTGTCGGACGTCGCCCTTGTGGTGGTGGACCGGAGCCCGAGCCAGTCCATCGGAACCCGCACGGCGCAAACCGATTCCGCGGTCGCCGGGCTGTTGGAGCGCCTGGAAGGCCTGCCCGACACCGAGGTCCGGGTCATCGAGGCAGGCGCGGTCGCCTTCGCCGCCGAGCAGGAAGGAACGCGCCTGTTCGCCGAGGTGCGGCGGGCGCTTGCCGGCCTGCCGCGCCGGCGCGTGGCCGGTCTCGTCCTGGTCAGCGATGGACAGATCCACGACGTGCCCGAAAACCTCGAGTCTCTCGGCCTGGACGTCCCGATACACCTGCTGCTGAGCGGCGGCCAGGACGAGGGAGACCGCCGGCTGTCCATCACGCGCGCGCCCAGCTTCGGCATCGTCGGGCACAGCTTGACGCTGACCCTGCGGGTAGACGACCTGCCGGGCGAGGCAGCGGGCGGTGCGGCGCGGGTCACCCTGCGCCAGGACGGGAGCGAGCCCCGCCCGTTCACGGTCCCAGTCGGGCAGGAGCACGAGATCGAATTCGAACTGATTCGCCGCGGCGCGAGCGTCCTCGAATTGGAGGTCGAGCCCGGACCGCGCGAACTGACCATGCTGAACAACCGGGTGGCCGTCGAGGTGCACGGCGTTCGCGACCGCTTGCGCGTGCTCCTGGTATCCGGAGAGCCGCACTCGGGCGAGCGGGCCTGGCGCAACATCCTCAAGTCGGACCCGGCAGTCGACCTGGTGCACTTCACCATCCTGCGGCCGCCGGAGAAACAGGACGGCACCCCGATCCGCGAGCTGTCGCTGATCGCCTTCCCGACGCGGGAGCTGTTCGAGGTCAAGCTCGACGAGTTCGACCTGATCATATTCGACCGTTACCGCCGCCGTGGGGTTCTGCCCTCCATCTATCTGGAAAACATCGCCCGCTATGTGGAGCAGGGCGGCGCCCTGCTGGAGGCGGTCGGCCCCACCTTCGCCACCCCCCTGTCGCTTTACCGCACGCCGCTGGGCCGGGTGCTGCCCGGCGAGCCCAGCGGCTTTATCTACGAGCAGGGCTTTCGCCCGAGCATTACCGAGCTCGGCCACCGGCACCCCGTAACCGCCGAGCTTCCCGGCTCCGGCGCCCCGGGCGATACGCCGTCGTGGGGCCGCTGGTTCCGGCAGATCGACGTGGACGCCGGCAGCGGGGTCGTGGTGATGGACGGGATCGAGGGCCGGCCTCTGCTGATCCTCGACCGGGTGGGCGAAGGCCGGATTGCCCAGGTGCTCAGCGACCACATGTGGCTCTGGTCGCGCGGCTTCGAGGGCGGTGGACCACAAGCGGCCCTGCTGCGCCGGGTCGCCCACTGGCTGATGAAGGAACCGGACCTGGAGGAGGAGGATCTGCGCGCCCGAATCGAAGGCGGGGTGCTGGAAGTGGTGCGCCGCTCACTGTCGTCCGAGCAGCCGGAGGTCGAAATCACCCAACCCGACGGTCAAATTGAAACCCTGCGCCTCGAACCAACCGAGGCGGGCCGCGCGGTCGGGCGTCTGCCGGCAACGCAGGCGGGGCTCTACCACGTCAGCGACGGACGGCGCAGTGCATTGGCGGCCGCCGGCCCCCTAAACCCGGTGGAATTCACCGATTTGAGGTCGACCGCCGAGCCGCTCGAAGCATTGCTGAAGGCCAGCGGCGGCGGTGTGGTCCGCCTGGCCGAGGCGGCGCTGCCGGACCTCCGCAAGGTGAGACCGGGGCGCGACCGCGCGGGGCGCCGCTGGCTGGGTCTCCAGGCCAACGGCGCCTTCCTGGTCACCGGCGTTTCCCAGGTGCCCCTGCTGCCCGCCGTGCTGGTGTTGCTGCTGGCGCTCGGCGGCGCGGTCGCGGCCTGGGTCCGCGAAGGGCGCTGACCGTCCACCGCTTTCCTATCAGGCCGGGGCGTCGCTTCGCGTGCGCCGGTTCGGGTCCATAGCGTCCGCGCGGCCGATCTGGCCACTGATCCCTTCGAGCGCGCCCGGTTCGAGTTCGGCCACCTGAAAGCGGCGCGGGTCCACGGGCCCCGGCAAGTGCAGGTCGCGCGACGGCGCGTTGATGAACCCGAAGGGCCGGTAGTACTCCGGCTCGCCCACCACGACACATATACGGTGGCCGCGGAGGCCGGCTTCGTGCAGGCCGTGGCGCACCAGGGCGCGCCCGACACCCCGGCCCTGCAAGGCCGGCTCGACCGCCAAGGGGCCCAGCAGAATGGCCGGCGCGTCGCCGGTCGTGATGGGCCAGAATCGCAGCGAGCCCAGCATCCGGCCGTGGCCGTCGACGGCGGCGAAGCAGAGCTCCGGCACCGGCGCCAGACCCTCGCGCAGCCGGTAGACCGTGCGTGCCGTGCGGTCCGGCCCGAAGGTCCGGTCCAGCAAGGGTTCGATCAAGGGAACGTCGTCGGCCCGTTGGGGCCGGATTTGATAGGTCATGGTCGTCTCGGTCCAGGTGGAATCGCTTGGAAGCGCGGTTGCGGGTCGGGGTTCGGTGCCGGTCGCCCGGCGGGGCCCACCGCCCTTGCGCGTTTCCTTGCTTCCCCTGGATCCGATCACGATGTCCCGAGGTGCGACGGAACGGCCGGGCGACGGCCCCTGGCGCCATGCGGCGCGGGCCCTCGTCGTCGTCGGATGACGCGTCTATCGGTCATGTCCGAACCATTCCGTCCAAAACGAAAACAATCGCGCATTTCGCTTATCACAAGGCGGGCCGCTTGCTCAAGGCTCGCCGCAATGCTGCAGGGTCTCAATCTGCACCCTGCCGCACCAGTGCGTTCACCAAAGCTTGTCGTACTCGTTGAGCTGGATACTGATTTCCCGCCCACGTTCCTTCTCGCACACGCGTGCGACGTTGGGGCAGGCGTCGAACAGGCTCGGGCGCGGGATGTCCGCTTTTGACCCAAAGCGGTCCTGCCATAGACTGTGTGCGCTTTCGCTGAAATAAAAAACGGGAGCTAGGACATGTCTGATTACAAGGTCGCTATCATGACCGGAACAGGCCAGGGCATTGGCGCCGGGTGCGCGCGTGAAATGGCTAAGGCTGGCTACAAGGTCTCATTGATGTCCCCGTCCAACCGTAGCATCGATCTCGCCAAGGAGCTCGGTGGTATAGGCCGAAGCGGGTCTGTTCTTGAGGTTGATGACTTGCGGGCGATGGTGGACGACACAATGAGCAAATACGG
>JAZFZX010000392.1:0-2222 GCA_036444135.1 Kiloniellales bacterium
GGGCGAACAAGCCCAAGCGGCGAAAGCTCCCAATCCTGCCGCCGCTCCGTGCCGAACTCGACGCTGCCCCTTCCGGCCACCTGTCATATCTCGTGACCGAGTGGGGCCGGCCCTATGCGAGCCCGAAGGCTTTCGGCAACCGGTTCAAGTCATGGTGCAAACAAGCCGGGCTGGCGCATTGCACGGCGCACGGATTGCGGAAAGCCGGCGCCACGTTCGCGGCGGAGCAGGGCGCGACCGAGCACCAGTTGATGGCGATCTATGGCTGGAACAGCCCGAAGCAGGCCGCGCTCTACACCCGCACCGCCAACCGAAACCGGCTCGTCACGGACGCCATGCCCTTGGTGGACCCGGACTATACGGCGAACGAAAGTGTCCCACCCGATAGGGCGATGGCGTCCGGTGGGACAACCAGAGGCAAAAAGTCGTGAGATATCAACGCCCAAATTTGGCAGTGGAGGCCCGGGCCGGAATCGAACCGACGTACAAGGCTTTGCAGGCCTCTGCATCACCACTCTGCCACCGGGCCTGGCAGCCGGGCGCCCTGGGGCGCCGGAGCTGGGGACTGGGACATATAAGCGGCGGCCGGGGGGTGGTCAAGCGCTGCCCCGCGTACCGGCCGCCGGCGCCGCCACCGTGGCCGTCGTTGTGGACGCCGTTGTGTTCCCGGACGTGGGAAATTATAAAGATTGCAGGACCGAACGCCACAGACCGGTGTTCGACGCCATTGGGCTGCTGGGGGGTTCCGTGGATTTCGCTGCCGCGCGCGCCAACATGGTGGACTGCCAGCTCCGAACCAACAAGGTTACGGATCTGCGGGTGCTGTATTCTTTCGAGACCGTGCCGCGCGAGGATTTCGTTCCCGAGGCCCGGCGGTCGATCGCCTATGTGGACGAGGACTTGGAGATTGCGCCCGGCCGCTATTTGATCGAGCCGATGGTGTCCGCGCGTCTCGTTCAGGCTGCCGCCATCGGGCCGGATGACGTGGTTCTCGAAATCGGCGGCGGCAGCGGCTACGGCTCCGCGATCCTGTCGCACCTGGCGGCCACGGTCGTGGCCTTGGAGAGCGACCGGGATATGGCGGGGCTCGCCGCGGCGGCGCACGGCGGCCTCGGTATCGACAATGTGCTGGCGGTCGATGGCGCGCTGCACGACGGCTATCCCAAGCAGGCCCCCTACAGCGTGATCGTCATAAACGGCGCGGTGGCCGAGGTGCCGGCGGCGATCACCGATCAGCTGGCCGATGGCGGCCGCTTGGTTTGCGTGATCCGGGAGGAGAGCGGGCCGGGTCGCGCGACGCTTATGCAGCGCAGCGGGACCGTGGTGTCGAGCCGCGTCCTGTTCGACGCGGGGACGCCGCTGCTGCCGGGATTTGAGCGTGTCCCGGGGTTCGTTTTCTGAGTTCCGGCCGTGTGGGCAGGATGCGATCGGAAACCGTCGCGCCATGACAGGCAAGGCCGAAGAGATTGGGTTTAGGCGCGGAAGACGAAGGCATTCGCATCGTTTCCTCTCTCCGTATAAGGTAGACCCGGAACAGATGACAGCAAGCCAAGGGATCGCCAATATGAAGATGCTCTGGGTTCACCGCGCTCTGCGCGCCACCATCGCGCCCATGACGGCCGCGGTTCCGGCTCTGATTCTGGCTGTGATCGCGGCCCCGGGTTCGTCCCTGGCGCAGAGCCTCGATGAGTCCCTGATCGCCGCCTACGACAGCAATCCCACCCTGCTGGCGGCGCGGGCCGAGCTGCGGTCCGTCAACGAAGGCGTGCCCCAGGAGCTGTCCAACTACCGGCCCAGCGTGTTCGCCGACGGCTCTGCCGGCATCCAGCGGATCAACGTCTCGGGCACGGACGGTCCGGAAAACACCAACCCGCTGGAGGTCGCCGTGAATGCCGAGCAACCGCTGTACCGGGGCGGCCGGACGGTGGCCGGTGTGGCGCGTGCGGAATCCGAGGTCGCTGCGCAGCGCGCGGTGCTGCGCTCGGTCGAGCAGGGCGTGCTGCTGGGCGCGGTGACGGCCTACATGGACGTGTGGCGCGACCAGGCGGTGTTGCAGCTGACCATCAACAACGAGCAGGTTCTGGCGCGCCAGCTTGAGGCGACGCAAGACCGCTTCGACGTGGGCGAGCTGACGCGCACCGACATAGCGCAGTCCGAGGCGCGCCTGGCGCGGGCGACGGCCCAGCGCATCGAGGCCGAGGGCAACCTGACGGCCAGCCGGG
>JAZFZX010000393.1:0-2394 GCA_036444135.1 Kiloniellales bacterium
CCGAACACCGAGCGGCCGAACTGCAGAGCGAAGGCGATCTCCGAGGTGGTGCCGTAGCCGCCGCCGACAGCCACCAGGCAGAAGGCGGCGCGCGCGATGACCGCGTTGCGGGCGACGCCGAGGCCGGTCGCGAGCGGCAGACTGACGTACGGGTTGGCGGCCGACCAGGCCTCGTCGGGCAGCAAGCCCACGGAGGTACCGCCGCCGTCGGCCACGCCCTTGCAGACGGCCTCCATGACGCCTTCGCGGCCGCCGCACAACACGACGAGGCCCATCTGCGCCAGGCCGAGGCCCAGGACCTCCGCGGTCTCCTCCTGGGTCCGGTTCGGCGTGCGCGGGCCGACGACGCCGACGGGAACGCGGAAGGCCTGACCGCTTTCCGTCTGCAACCAGGTCACGGCTGCCAGGGCGGTCATCGACTCGGTGTCTTGATCGTCGCCCGGGCCAGCGACCGGTCTCGCGCCCGGCTCCGGCTGCCGCCAGCAGCGCGCCGCCGGGTCGAACAGGCGTCCCGCGCCATCGGACAGCCGCTTGTTCCGCCGATCCAAGAGCAACGTCATGGTCATTGCCGCTCGTCATCTTGCGGGCTCTGCCGCCGCCGCACATCTGCTATCATGGCCGGGCGTGCGCCTTTACAAAGCTTCCCATAAGATGGCGCGACCGCAGGGAGAACCGCACCATGGCCGATAGGCAGCCACCGAGTCCACCGGAACCCGACACGGGGGCGCTCGCCGAGCAATGGCAAGAGATGGCGAAGCAGAGCCAACGGGTCATTCAAGCCTTCATCGAGCGCCAGCAGCGCGACGACGAGTACTCGATTGTCGATCCGGTGAACATTGGCCGGGCTTTCATGCAGATGACGGCGCAGCTGATGGCCGACCCGCAGAAGCTGGCCGAGGCCCAGCTCCAGCTCTGGCAGGACTCGCTGAAGCTGTGGCAGAGCACGGCGCAGCGCATGATGGGCGGCGAGGCCGAGCCGGCGGCGGAGACGCCGCGCGGCGACCGGCGGTTCAAGGACAAGGCCTGGAGCGAGGACGTCGCCTTCGATTACATCAAGCAGTCCTACCTGCTGACCTCGCGCTGGGTGCAGTCGCTGATCTCGGACGTGGACGGGCTCGATCCCCAGGACCGGGACAAGGTCGATTTCTATACCCGCCAATTCGTCAGCGCCGTGTCGCCCAGCAACTTCGTGGCCACCAATCCGGCGGTCATGCGCCGCGTCGAGGAGACCAAGGGCCAGTGCCTGGTGGACGGCCTCAAGCACATGCTGGACGACATGGAGCGGGGCCGCGGCCAGCTGCAGATCTCCATGACCGACATGGACGCCTTCAAGGTGGGCGAGAACGTCGCGGTCAGCCCCGGCAAGGTGATCTATCAGAACGAGCTGATGCAGCTCATCCAGTACGATCCTGCGACGGAGCAGGTCTACCAGCGCCCGCTGCTGGTCGTACCGCCGTGGATCAACAAGTTCTACGTGCTCGACCTGCAGCCCAAGAACAGCTTCATCAAGTGGGTGGTGGACCAGGGCTACACTCTGTTCGTCGTCTCCTGGGTCAACCCGCGCCGGGACCTCGCCCACAAGACCTTCGCCGACTACATGCTCGAGGGTCCGTTGGCGGCGCTCCATGCCATCGAACAAGCGACCGGAGAGCGGCAGGTGAATATCCTGGGCTTCTGCATCGGCGGCATCCTGGTCGAATCGCTGCTCGCCTACATGGCCGCCAAAGGCGACGACCGCGTCCAGTCGGCCACTTTCCTGGCCACCATGGTGGACTTCCAGGAGGTGGGCGAGGTGTCGGTCTTCCTCGACGAAGAGCAGTTGCAGAACATGGAGAAGCACATCGAGGAGAAGGGCTATCTGGAAGGCCGCCACATGGCGCAGATGTTCAACATGATGCGCGAGAACGACCTGATCTGGTCGTTCGTGGTGAACAACTATCTGATGGGGCGCGACCCCATGCCCTTCGACCTGTTGTACTGGAACGCGGATTCGACCCGCCTGCCGGCGGCCATGCTGCTCTACTACCTGCGCGAGGTCTACATGGAGAACGGCCTCATCAAGCCCGACCACCTCGAGCTCGACGGCGTCAAGATCGACCTGCGGCGCGTCGAGACCCCGGCCTACGTCCTGGCGACCAAGGACGATCACATCGCGCCGTGGGCCTCCTGCTATCCCGTCACCCAGGTCTTCTCGGGACCCCTCAAGTTCGTGCTCGGCGCCTCGGGCCACATCGCCGGCATCGTCAATCCGCCGGCGGCCGGGAAATACGGCTACTGGACCCATTCGAAACATCCGGCCGATCCGCAGGCCTGGTTCGACAAGGCCAAGGCGCACCAGGGTTCCTGGTGGCCGGACTGGGACAAATGGCTGGCCAAGAAGAGCGGCAAGAAGGT
>JAZFZX010000394.1:0-3082 GCA_036444135.1 Kiloniellales bacterium
GCTTGCCACGGAGATCGCCAAGGGTGCCCCGCTGGCGCTCCAGGCGCTCAAGGAAGTCCTGCTCCACATCGAAAGCATGCCGCTTCGCGACGCCATGACGAACCTGAAATGGGGCCGGGAGACGGGCCTCGAATTCTATGACGCGCTGCCGGCCTCCGAAGACGCTATCGAAGGCGCGCGTGCCTTCGCGGAAAAGCGCGAGCCGCGGTGGCAGGGACGCTGATGCGGCGGCCGTCTAATTCCAGCCGACCACCTCGTAGCCCCGCTCGCCGAGACAGCGGTTGACGAACTGGCGGTAGGCGGCGCTCGGTTCCGGCGCGCGAAAGAGGGCCCGCACGAAGCCCGCCGCCGCGCCGCTGGCCGCGCCGACCGCCGCGCCTCTGCCTGCGGAACCAACGACCGCCCCGCCGGCGGCACCTGCGGCGCCGCCGATTGCACCGCCGCCTGCCGTGTTCTTCGCCACCTGCGCG
Source organism: Kiloniellales bacterium (assembly GCA_036444135.1). Lineage (GTDB taxonomy): Bacteria > Pseudomonadota > Alphaproteobacteria > Kiloniellales > JAKSDN01 > JAZFZX01. The sequence goes on from JAZFZX010000394.1 coordinate 471, forward strand.
GTTTTGTCGCCGCCGTGGGAGGCACCGTAGGTCTCAGCCAACTCTTCACAGTTCGCGATGTCCCACTCGGCCGTCTCCCGACCGACGGCGTTAAGGTGCGTGTTGGGATAGAGGACAGGCTCGGGCTTGGCGCATCCGGCAAGAGCGACCATTACGCCCAAGGCGGGGGTCAGGTTTCTGATCCAGCCGCAACAGGTTGTCATGTCGCGAAACTCCGCAGTTCCCGCGCGCACCTGCCTCGGGGCGGGGGCCGCGGTCCGGTGGGCCGCACGGCCATGTAAGCTATTACGGGCTTAAGCGGCGCGGCGTGCCCATTATACCAGCAATCCTAGAGGGGGGACGCCAAAGCCTTTTCCGCTCAGGCGAAACCCGCCGCCGCCCGCGCGTGCGTGGGAATGGCTCTAGCCCCTAATTGTGTGGATTTTGCGGCGCGTGGCCGTGTACCGGCCCGCCGCGGTTATACGCCGAACAGCTCCGGAACGCCGTTGTAGCCGAGCAGATAGGCCAGAATGCCGCAGATGGCGATCAAGCCGGAGGACCACGTCCAGGTGTACCAAACCAGTTCTTTCCAGTGCCTTGCGGCCGTCCGGCTTTCGCGCATCGCCCGAGTCCTTTCCCATGGAGCGTCGTGTGTTCGCTCAAGGGGAAAATAGCGGCCTGCCGATCGCGCGACTGTGACGTACGTCAACGCTCACGCGGGGTTGATTCGACGTGAACGCCGAAGACCGGCGGAAGATCTCGGCACGAATCTGGCAATGCGATGACCCGGAGGTGCGGCAACGAAAGAAGCGGCAGGTGCCCGGCCGCGCACAACGCCGCAGCCATCGCGACTGGTTAGGGCGAGCAGTTCAGGGTGAGCTTTTGCGTGGCCCGGGCCTGAGATCCCTGTCCGAGCGGCGTTACCGTCATGGTCTGTGAGGATTTGGCGAGAGGTTCGTTTTCCCGATCGCAAAACCAGTCCCGGCAGGTGGCGCCGAGCAGCGTGTCGACCTTCTGCCCGTTTTGGGACAGGGGAAGGATGATGCGCTCGCCGGTGGCAACCAGCTCTTCGGTTAGAAAGACCTGGCCGATGTCGTGCACCACCGAAGGCCCGTCCGAGACGCTGAGGTACTTGTCCGATTCCAGCGTCAAATGCTGCTCGGGGACGATCTCGTCCTGATACTTTCCGCCGATGTTGTACCCCCAGTAGGCGTTGATCTGCTCGCCCGCGAGCCGGTAACGGAAACGTCCGTCTGCGGGCAGGATGTCGCACATCCAGATCTGCGGCAGCGCCCAAGGAATGTCGATCGGATCGATATCATGCCTGGCCGGAAACAGACGGCCGCACCGCTTGTCCAGCCAGTAGGCGATCAGGTCCCGCAGCATCTTGTTCGAGACGTGTCCGAAGTTTTCCAAAGTCATCATTGCGGTGTAGCCTTCCGGCCTCCCTAGGTTTTTGCCGCTTGTGATCGAGCCTCTCGGGCACGACCGGATTAGCGAAGTGTCGGCCGGGAGTTATACGTCAATTCAAGTAAAAGAAAAGTAAATATGTTTATTTTTAAAATACAAATTTATATAAAATTGAAAACAAATTTGTTTTATTTTGCTGACATTTCATCAAGGAGCGGATGGAGAGGTATTATCGTGTAGCAAGCCGGGGCAATGAGTCCGCCGTCGCCCGCCGGAATTGGTGGGACGATGCGCCGCCTAAACTCGAGGCCGGATGCCCCGGATCGCGACCGTGCGGCGGCCGCGCAGCGCCTCGCGGTGCAACACGTAGAGGCCGCTGCCAACCACCAGCGAGATACCGGCCATGGTCTGGGCGTCCGGGATGTCGCCCCAGAACACGAAACCCCAGGCCACGGCCCAGGGCAGGGCCACGTATTCGAAGGGCGCCACGACATTGACCTGTGCCAAGCGATAGGCTTGCGACAGGCAATAAAAACCGAAGGCCGCGATGAGCCCGCAAAAGGCCATCAAGGCGAAATCGGGCCAAGTCGGCCAGACCCATGCGCGCAGCAGGAATCGCAGGCTGACATGGCCGTTCTGATCCAAGGCGCCGTCGCCCAAGGCGAGCCCCAGGCCCGCGGTTATGACCACGTAGATGGTCGTCGCATAGAAGGTCATGCTGGCGCCGTTGTCTGTCGCACCCAAGCGGCGGGTGAGCATGGCCGACGTGGCGTAGAACAGCGCCGCGGCGACCGCCAGAAGCGCGGCCGGTTCGATAACGCCGCTGCCCGGCCGCATCATGACGAGCACCCCAACGAAACCGACGGAGACCGCCGCCCAGCGGCGGAATCCGACCGTTTCCCCGAGGCAGGGAACCGACAGCGCGGTCACGAACAGCGGCGCCGAGAAGAACAGCGCCACGGTGTCCGCCAGCTTCATGGCGGCCAGGGCCAGATAGAAGGTGGTGTACGCCAGGAGCATCAAAATGGCGCGCACCAGATGGATCACCGGCCGCCGGGTGCGCAGAGAAGCCAGGCCGCCGTTCAGGCGAACGATGACGAACAGCGGCACCAGCGCCACCACGCTGCGCACGAAGAGGATCTGGTGGACCGAGTAGTCTCCGCTGATCCACTTGATCACCACATCCTGGATCGAAAAGATCGAGATGCCGGCAATGATGAAGA
>JAZFZX010000395.1:0-3331 GCA_036444135.1 Kiloniellales bacterium
CGCAGCAAAAAGACGCTTGGAAGGACCGGCGGCTCTATGGGCGCAGCCATGTGCTGTGGGGGGGCCGCTTGCTCTCCGGCGCTGGCGAACAGGACTGCGTCATTCTCGACCTGTCGGCGGCGGGCGCTATGGTGCGCCTCAGCGATCCCTCGGTGAGCCCGGCCCACGTGTCCGTCTCCACCGACCATTTCGGCAAGCTGCGGGGCCGGGTGGTGTGGCAGTACGGCAACGTTGTCGGCCTGCGGTTCTCGGAACGCCCGCAGCAGGTTGCCCGCACCGTCGACGTGTCGCTGCCGCAGCTGCGAACGGCCTGCTAGGCGTTTCGCGTCTTCCGACCCACCACCGAGTTCACCGCAAACCATTACTCCCCCAACTTCGCCAGTTCGTCGAGACGCAAGACCCTGACCGGCGGCCGCAGGCGGTAATGGCCCACCTCCGGGACGGGTAGCTTGCGTTCCGCGGCGAAGATTTCACTGACGGTGAGGCCGCAAAAGCGGCCCTGGCAGGGCCCCATGCCGCAGCGGACAAAGCTTTTGAGTTGATTGGGGCCCATGCAGCCGGCCGCGAGGGCCGCGCGAATCTGTCCGAGCGTCACCTCTTCGCAGCGGCAAACCACCACGCCATCGTCCTGCGGAATCCTGAAGCGGCGCCGCGGGCGATAGAGACGTTCCAGAAAGGGCCGTATCGCCTGGTCGCGCCCGAGCCGGCTGCGGATGGGCGCCGCCGTCGCGTCTCTTTGCCGGGCGTCGATCCGTTGCAGCCGAAACACGGCCCCCAAGGCCGCCAGCTGGCCTTGCAGCGCCGCGCTCGACGCGCCGCTGATGCCCGCACCGTCGCCGGCCACCGCGATCCCTGCGACCGTGGTCTCGCCCCAAGCGTCCAACCGGGGCCGCCAGCACAGCTGGGCCGGGCTCCAGTCGTGCGCGCATCCGATGGAGGCGGCCAGGTTCATGTCCGGAACCACGCCCTGGTGCAGGAACAGGACGTCCGTGTCGATCGTCTGCCGCCTGCCCCGCCGTTCGAACTCGACGCCGCGTAGCCGCTCGTCGCCGAGCGCCCTGAGCGCGCTCACCCCGGTCAGCATCCGCACGCCCCGGCGGCGGATATCCCGCATGAGGGACAGGCCCTTCACCAGATAGTGTCCCGCCCGCAGGGCGCGCGGCAGGTGTGGCAGCGCACGCAGATAGTTCTGGCGCGGGGTCGTATCCAGAACCGCCTTGATGGGAATGCCGGCTCGGCTGTATTGCCAGGCGATGAGGTACAGCAGCGGCCCGCAACCGGCGAACACCGCGCCGGGTTCGCTCACGGCGGCGGATTTCAGGAGAATCTGGGCCGCCCCAGCGGCCATGACGCCGGGCAGGGTCCAGCCCGGAACCGGAAAAGGCCGCTCCAGGGCCCCGGTCGCCAGGATCACCTGCCGGGCGCGCAGCAGGCCGGCGGCTCCGCCGCGCGTGTAGCCGATCTCCAGGTCCTGCAAAACCTGCCAGACCGCCGCGCCATCGAGGTACTCGACCCCGCTGCCGCGCAGTTTTTCGACCAGATCGAGCCCGGCGTAATAGTCGGGCCCGAGAATGGCGCGGTCCGAAATCGGTGAGGTCTCGATCGACCGGTAGATCTGACCGCCGGGGGCGGCCTGCTCGTCGAGCAGGGCTACGCTGAGGCCCAGTTCGTCGGCCAGGCTTGCCGCCGCCAGCCCCGCCGGGCCCGCGCCGATGACCGCCAGATCATAGTCCGCCGTCATCTCGCGGCACCCCGTCCGGGGGCGGCGTCCGGGGCCGCATCGCGGGCGCCTTGCTGGCGTGCGATCTTCATGCCCTGGCGCACCTCGGTCATGCAGGCCTGCACATTCGGCATGCCGTCGGCCACGACGAGGCAGTCGTGACAGGCCCCCATCATGCAGTACGGCCCGCGCGGCGCGCCCGAGACCGGCGTCGTGCGAAATTGGCGGATGCCTGCGGCCAACAGCGCGGCGGCCACGCTCTGTCCCGGGAAGGCGGGGATCTCTTCGCCCTCGAAGAGGATCCGGAGCGGCGCCCGAGGGTCCTTGCGCAGGGCTTCAGGCATGGAACCGCCCGCCCCCGAAAGGCTCCAGGCTCGGCGGCAGCTCGCCCTCGTCGATCCACTGGGCAAGCTGGAGGCTGTGTAGGGCGGCAAGGGTGACGCCGCTGTGCGTGCTCGCTACAAAGGCGCCCGGGCAGCTTATCGACTGTTCATAGATGGGCAGGCCGTCGTCGCTCATGATGCGGAGCGCGCCCCAGGCCCGGACCACGCGCACGGATTTCAAGGACGGAAAGGTGGTGAGTGCGCGCCGCGCGATGGTGCCCATCACCGGGCGCGTGGTGCCGTCATCGAAGCCCACGTCCTCGTGGGAGTCGCCCAGCAGGCAGCCGCCTTCCGCGGTTTGCCGAACGAAGGCCGTCGGCAGGCCGAGAAACGGCTTGATCTTCTCGGTCACCAGGATCTGGCCCCGTATCGGCTTGAGCGGTGCCGTCAAGCCGACCTGCGGGGCGAGCGTCTGGTTGCCGAACCCGGCGGCCAGCACGACGCGATCGGCACCCACCACCTCGCCGCCGCATTGGAGCGTGAAGCCCGCACCATCGTGCGCCACCTCGGAAACCGGCCGTTCCGGCAGGTATCGGCCGCCCAGGCGGGCAAAGGCCTCGTGCAGGGCGCGCAGCAGGTAGAGCGGGTTGACGTGGCCGTCGAGGGGGCTGTAGGAGCCGCCCAGGACCTCGGTGCCCAGGTCCGGGACCAGCGCTGCCAGGGCCTGGCGATCCAGCATCTCATGGCGGAACGCGCCGCCGCTCTGGTCCCGCAGGCGGTCCATCTCCGCCGCGCGTCTCTGCCACTCGTCTTCGTTCAGGCAGAACTCCACGCCGCCGGGCCGCGCATAGCCCAGGCGGATCCGTGTCGTTTCCTCGAGATCGGCCGCGAAGTCCGGCCAGAGGTCGGCGGAGCGCCGCGTCAATTCGCCGTAAGCAGGTGCATCCAGGCCTTTGCCCTGCACCCATATCAGGCCAAAGCTGCCGCGCGCGGCGCGCAGGGCCACATCGCCCTCGTCCAGCATGACGACGCTGCGGCCGCGGCGGACCAGGCCGTAGGCGATCGCCGCACCGATCGTTCCGCCGCCCACGACGGCGGCGTCATAAGTGACGGCTCCGCGGCCTGCAACGGGCGCCGGGCGGGAAGCTGTTACTGCCGATCCACGGGAAAGGGCCATCTGCCTAGGTTCGACCGCCGGCGCGCGGCGAGGCGGTCACACTTCGCGCGGCCGCAGGTGGGCGTGCCAGTGCTTTTCCCAGAACTTGAAGCCGCGGGTGATGAAGAGCAC
>JAZFZX010000396.1:0-5808 GCA_036444135.1 Kiloniellales bacterium
GCCTGCGCCCGGCGCTTGGCCTGGCTGCCCTCGCCGGGATCGTTGACGATGAACGGATAAATGTGCGGCAGCGGGCCCAGGGCGGCTTCCGGATAGCAGGCGGCCGACAGCGCCAGCGCCTTGCCCGGCAGCCATTCCAGATTGCCGTGCTTGCCCATGTGCACGACCGCGTGCACGCCCACGTGGCGCCGGAGCCAGGCATAGAACGCCAGATAGCCGTGCGGCGGCACCAGGTCGGGATCGTGATAGCTGGCCTGCGGGTCGATGTTGTAGCCGCGCGCCGGTTGCAGGCCGATCACCAGGTTGCCGAGCCGGAAGGCCGACAGCACGAAGGCACCGTCTTCCACGAAGGGATCGTCTTCGGGCGCACCCCAGCGGGCGGTGACCGCCGCCTGCACCTCACTGGGCAAAGCGGCGAAGGCCGCCCGGTAGTCGGCCAGCGGGTAGCGTTCGCCCGCCTCGCGGTCGCGCCGGTCGCCGAGGGCATTGGTGGGCCCGGCAGCTAGGCGTTCGATCAGCGCCTGGCCGCTCGGCGGCAAATCGCCGGTGCGATAGCCCTCGCCCGCCAAGGCGCGCAGCAGCTCGAACGTGGCGGCCGGCGTGTCCAGACCCACGCCGTTGCCCAGCCGCCCGTCCCGGTTGGGATAGTTGGCGAGCACCACGGCGATCCTGCGCTCGGCGGCCGGCGTACGGGCCAGCCGCAACCAGTTGGCGGCCAGCGCCGCGACGAAGTCCGCCCGGTCGGCCAGCACCGCGTAGGTGACGATGGGCGCCTGGGTGCGCGCGTCGTAGCGCGCCTCGGACTTGAATGATACGGCGCGCGACAGGATGCGGCCATCGACCTCCGGCAGTGCCACGTTCATGGTGATATCCCGCGCCGACAGCCCGCGCATGCCTTCGGCCCAGGCGGCCTCGGTGCCGCCGGAGAAGACCACCTGCAAGACCGGGCAGCCGGCAGCATCGAAGGGGGTTCCCTTGCGGGCGGCCCCGGGACTGGAGACCGCGAAGCCGGTGGCATTGAGCACGATACCCGGCGCCACTTCAGCGAGCAGGCCGCGCAGGGTCTCGGCCGAGACCGGTTCCTTGAGGCTGGCGCAGAACAGCGGCAGCGGGTTGACGCCCTCGCGCCGCAGGGCCTCGATCAAGGCATTCACGGGCGCCAGGGTGCCGGCCTGGAGCAGCGCCCGGTAGAACACGATTGCGGCGACCGGCGCGCCTTCGGACCAGACGGCCTGGATGTCCGGCAAGGCCGGCTGGTCCAGGCCCGGCCAGTAGAGCCCGGCGCGCAACAGCGGTGACGGCTCCATCCAATCGACGTCGCGCCCGAGCAGGCTCGCGGCGTAGGAGAGGAACCCGCGGGCGTTGTCGGCACCACCGTGCACGCAGTATTGCCACAACCGGTGGCACGCTTCGACGCCCAGTGTGGAGAGGCGTGCGAGCTCCGCATCGGGCTGGTCGTCGCCCGGCAGGAGCGCGAGCGGGATGCCGTGCTCGCCGCACACGGCGCAGAGCTGCTCCACGCCATAGGGCCAGTAGCCGACGCCGCCCAGCAGGCGCACGATCACCAGCTTGGCCTCGCGCACGACCTGCTCGGCGTAGAGGTCCACCGAGAGGTTGTGCGACAGCTGCATCAAGTTGGCCAGGCGCAGGCTGGGCGCGGTGTCGCCCAGCGCGGCGGCGGCGGCCGACAGATTGGCCAGCTCCGTATCGGCGGCGGACAGGAACAGGATCTCGCCGGGGTCCTGGTCGAGATCGACGGGCTCCGACCCGTCGGCAATGACGCCGGCCTGTGCCTTCAGCAGATGCATCACGGCACCGTCTTGGCTCAGCCGCGCAGGGCCGCTGCGACCCGCGCCTCGTCGAGGCCGCGCTGGCCGATCACGACCAGGCGCGTGGCACGCGCTTCATCGGCCCGCCAGTCGCGGTCGTAGTAGTGCTGCAGGCGGCTTCCGACCCCCTGTACCACCAGGCGCATGTCCTTGCCCGCCACGGCGGCGAAACCCTTGATGCGCAGGATGTCGTGTTCGGCGATCACCGCGCGCAGCCGCTGCAAGAGGTGCTCCGGTGACTCGACGGGCGCCATCTCGAGCACGAACGAGGTGAAGTCGTCGTGGTCGTGGTCGTCCAGGCCATCGTGGTGCGACGGCCGGCTGTCCAGATCGCCTTCCGCCGCCGCGCCCAGGCCAAGCAGCACGCTGGCGTCGATGCGGCCGTGCGCCACCGGCAGCACCTTGACCTCCGGGCGCAGCTGCGCGCCCACCTCCGAGCCGACCCGCGCCAGGTCGTCGTCGTTCAGAAGGTCGGTCTTGTTGAGCACGACCAAATCGGCGCAGGCCAACTGGTCCTCGAACAGCTCCTCGAGCGGGCTGTCGTGGTCGAGTGCCTGGTCCGCCTCGCGCTGGGCCTGGACGGCAGCCGGGTCGGCGGCGAAGCGGTCCTCCGCCACGGCGGCACCGTCGATCACGGCGACCACGCCATCGACCGTCACCCGGGTGCGGATCTCCGGCCAGTTGAAGGCCTTGACCAGCGGCTTGGGCAGCGCCAGGCCGGAGGTCTCGATGACGATGTGGTCCGGCGGTTCCGGGCGGTCGAGCAGCGCTTCGATGGCCGGCACGAAGTCGTCGGCCACGGTGCAGCAGATGCAGCCGTTGGCAAGCTCCAGCACGTCGTCCTCTGTGCAGCCTTCGATGCCGCAGCTGCGCAGGATCTCCCCATCCACCCCCAGGTCGCCGAACTCGTTGATGATGAGCGCCAGGCGCCGGCCATTGGCGGTCTCGAGCAGATGGCGGATCAGGCTGGTCTTGCCGGCCCCCAGGAAGCCGGTGATCACCGTGGCCGGAATCTTCGTGTGCGCGCTCATCTTCGCAGCCTCATGAAAAAGTGTCCTCTGCCGGGCTCTTCACATGCACCGGCAGGCCGGCGGCCATGAACTGGACCGACTGCGCCACCCCGGCCACGGCCTGGTGCAGGCATCCGGCGTGATCGACAAAAGTCCGCGCCAAGGCGCCGTCGGGAATGACGCCCTGGCCCACTTCGTTGCTGACCAGGACCACGGGGCCGGTCAGCCCCGGCAGCGCGGCGGCCAGCCGCCCGCTCTCCGCCGCCGCGTCGCGGCCGGCCTCCAGCAGGTTGGACAGCCACAGGGTCAGACAGTCCACCAGGACCGCCCGGTCAGGCCCGGCGACGCGACTCAGGGTCTCGACCAGCGCCAGCGGTTCCTCCACCGTCTCCCAGCGCGGACCGCGCCGTGCCCGGTGCCGGCGGATGCGCTCCGCCATTTCCGCATCCCGCGCCTCGGCGGTCGCCACATAGATGCACGCGCCCGGCTGGCTCTCGATCAAGGCCTCCGCATGGCGGCTCTTGCCCGAGCGCATGCCGCCCAGAATCAGAGTCACGGGCGCCAGCGCCGCCGTGTCAGTGGCGGTGTGAACGGGCGTGCTCATGGGTTCAGCCCACCGTTCGGCCAGGCGCGACCCGGGCGCAGCCCGCCCCGCAGATCCACGCCGGGCACCTCGATCGTTTCCGCCCGGACCAGCAAGCGCCAGTCATGATCCACGGGAATCACGCGAACGATATAGTCCTTGCCCGCCGTGGGTTCGCCCACCAGTTCGGCCCCCGCATAGCGATGCAGCAGACCGGCCAAGACCTCGCCGCTGCTGGCCGTGCCCGGGCCGACCACGACGGTCAGGGACCCGAGCCGTTCCGGCGCGTTTATGCCCACGATCTTAACCGGCATTCTGTCTTCCGTACCAATGAGATAGAGGCTATTGTTGATCTCGCCGGTAAACACAGCCGCCAGCTTCATCATGCGGCCGAAATCGCCGCCGCCGTTGTCCCGCAGATCGAGCACCAGATCCAGCGCACCGTTGTCGGTGCGAAGTTCCTTCAGTGCCCCGCGCAGCTCGTCCACCGCCTTGCGGCCGAAGCGGTTCAGGGTGAGCCACGCCCGGCCATCGGCCATCCGCCCGAAGCCCGCAACCGAGGTCGCGCTGTCGACCCAGCGGATGGTGTCGCTGTCGGGATGCTCGACTTTTTGCAAGCGCGCCCGGCCGGCGCTGGCCGCCACGAATTCTTGTGCCGCGCAGAGCGCGTCCCTTTCGCACAGGTCCCGCACCGCGCCCACGGACAGGCCGCCCGGCATCGGCGCGTAGGCCGCTGCCGCGGCGAACAGTCGCGCGACCGGGTCCGGACCGTTCGCTACGGCAACGTGGGCCAGAGCGACGAGCGCCAGAACCGCGCCGCTAATGACAATAGTTGAGCGCGCCCGCCATGGTCGCACCCCACGGTTCGTCACCCACATCATCGATCGTCTTCACTAGCTGGCGCGTGTGTATATCGATCACCGCGACCTGGTTCGAACCGCTCAATGCGACGTAGAGGGTCCGCCCGTCGGGGGTGGTCACGCCGGTCTCCGGCGTGCCGGGCAAGGCGATCTCGCCCACCTTCTTCAACTCCACCAGGTCGAGCACCACGACCTTGTTCTCGCCACGGCTGATGACAAAAGCCGTCGTCTCGAACCAGCCGCTGTTCACGCCCGTCATATCCTCGGCGCCCGGCAGGGTGGCAACCACCTCGAGCGAGTCGGTGGAGATCACCGAGACCGTCCGGTCCCCATTGTTCGGCACCAGCATATAGCGGCCGTCGGCCGTGCTGTAAGCCCGCCACGGCAGTTCGCCCAACGCCAGGCTCTTGATCTTCTTCTGGCTGCGCAGGTCGATCACCGCCATCACGTTGCCTTCGCCGTGGACCGCAAAGCCCAAGCGCCCGTCGGGCGTCCGGGTCACGTTGATGATGCCCTGGTACTCCATGGACTCCGGGTCGCCCGCAGCCGCCAGCGGCGTCGGCTCAGCCACCGGAATCTCGTTCACCACGCGGGCCTCGGCCACGTCGATGACGCTGACGTGGTCGGCCCCCAGGTTGGCGACGTAGAGCAGCCGGCCATCCGGGCTGAAGGTCAGGTTGTGCGGCTCGAACAGGCCGTCGACGCGAGCAAGCTCGCGATTGTCGGTCAACGACACGAGCGATACGGTGCCGGCGCCGATGTTGCCAACCGCCAGCACCTGCCCGTCCGGCGCCAGCTGCATGTGCTCCGGCTCCTGGCCCAGGGTCAATGTGGCCTCGGTCTTCAGGGTCTTGAGATCGATGATGGAGATGGTGTCGTCCTCGGTGTTGGAGACCACCATCTTGGCCAAGCGATCGGAAACCACCACCTGATGCGGCACCCGGCCGACCTGGACGTGTGCAACCAGTTCTTGGCTGGCGCGGTCGATGATGGCAACGTCGGCCGACGCCCGGTTAGGCACGAACAGGTAGCGCCCAGCCTCCTCCAGAGCCGCCACCGGCGCGCTCCAAGACACCGCGGCGAGAACGCCGGCCCCGAGAATCATGACAACAGTATTGATTGAGAAAGTGTAGCGCGACATGGGCCCTCCTCCGTTCGGACACCTGTTACCCATGCCACCGCGGAGAGAAGGCCCCGATCTCGCAGGTGCGCCCCCCGGTACCGCCGGCTCACCCCGTCCGACGGCTCCGCGCTGGCTCGAACGACGGCAGGTCTCCTGGCTCGCGGGTCATCACGCACGCTCCGCCTTCCCGGTCGCCCAGTGGCTTCTTCGAAGCGCATGATTCCGCCCACAGTTGCGGGGGCAGCCAGGGCATAAGCTGGACGTTTCGATTCGTACAGCCGCACCCTGTTCCCTTTTGATCCCGTGGGAACCGTCGTCGTCGGCAGATTAGAGGGATTCACGAACCCCTGGCAATAGATAGCTTGGGTCGCAGGCCAAGAATCGGCGCGGACGCGCCGCGCCG
>JAZFZX010000397.1:0-2277 GCA_036444135.1 Kiloniellales bacterium
CGTAGGCCGTGAACCCCTGCGCGGTGGCCTCGAGCAATCCGCGATGTTCGGGCACCTCGGCGAGCAGGCTTTCATAGAACTTCAGGCCGAAGGGCAGGGCCTCGCGCACCAGCTCCGGGTCGTCGTCGGCCATCATGACGTTGTCGCCGCCCGACAGGCTGTCGGCCAGAAGATTCACCGCGGCCCGTCTGGGCGAACAGGCGGCTAGGGCAAGGATCAGGAGGGCTGTAAACGCTATCCGTGTCATCTTCCGGTCCTCGGTCTGCGCGGCGGTCTGTTCGCTTTCTTGGTAATTGACAGCGCGAACGGCGCCATTGCAGGCCACCGCTTGGGAAAAGCGAAATTTACGAAGTTCCGAAGCCCGCGGGGATCGTGACAGGACCCGGCGGCGCGTCTTCGACAGCGGCCCAGCGAACCGGCGGCCTCGGTTGTCTGGTGCAGGCGAACCGCTTAGTCTCGATGGCCGGATCCGCACGAAAGCTGGAGCCTTCATGACCGCCACCGCGCTGTTCGCCGATGCCGCTCTTCTGCCCGACGGCTGGGCGCGGAACGTCCGCTTGGAGATCGCCGGCGACGGCTATCTGGCCGCGGTCGTCCCCGAAAGCCACCCCGACGGCGCCGCGCGGGCCGCGGGGCCGGTGCTGCCGGGCATGCCCAACGTGCATAGCCACGCCTTCCAGCGGGCCATGGCCGGCCTGGGCGAGCGCATCCGGACGGACGCTGGGGAAACCGACGAAGACGAGAGTTTCTGGACCTGGCGCGAGGTCATGTACGGCTTCCAGCGGCGCCTGGTGCCGGAACAGCTGGAGGCGATCGCCGCGCAGCTTTACGTCGAGATGCTCAAGGCCGGCTATACGGCCGTGGGCGAATTCCACTACCTGCATCACGATCCCGAGGGCCGGCCCTACGATGACCCGGCGGAGATGTCGCACGGGGTGATCGCCGCGGCCCGGCTGAGCGGCATCGGGCTCACCCATTTGCCGGTGCTCTATGGCTATGGCGGTTTCGACGGGCAGCCGGCGGGCGACGGCCAACGCCGCTTCCTGCACGAGCCTGAGGCATTTCTGAGGCTGGTCCAGCGGCTCCACGACGATCTGCGCGACGACCTGCAGATTCACCTGGGGATCGCGCCCCACTCGCTGCGCGCCGTGACGCCCGAAAGCCTAGGCGAGGTCTTGGCCGGTCTGGAGTCCATCGATCCCGAGGCCCCGGTCCACCTGCACGTGGCCGAGCAGCAGCAGGAGGTGCGCGACTGTATCGAATGGAGCGGTCTGCGCCCGGTGGAATGGCTGCTCACCCATCAGGACGTCGGGCATCGCTGGTGCCTGGTCCATGCCACCCATATGACCGAAGAGGAGGCTGTGGCCCTGGCCCGGACCGGCGCGGTCGCGGGGCTCTGCCCGACCACCGAAGCCAATCTGGGCGACGGGGTGTTTCCGGCCGGCACCTACCTGGCCGCCGGCGGCCTGTTCGGAATCGGCTCCGACAGTAACGTGTCGGTCAGCCCGATCGAGGAACTGCGCTGGCTGGAGTACGGGCAGCGGCTGGTGCTCCGGCGGCGCAACCTGCTGGCTGGGGGCCCAGACGCTCCGTCGGTCGGCGCCCGCCTCTACCGCGCTTCGCTGGACGGCGGCGCCCGCGCGATGGGACGGCCGATCGGGCGCCTGGGCCCCGGATACCGGGCGGACCTGGTGGTGCTGGACGGCGAGCAGCCGGTGCTCATCGGCAAGCAGGGTGACCTGCTGCTGGACGCCATGATCTTCGCCGGCAACGCCAATCCGGTGCGCGACGTGATGGTCGGCGGCCGCTGGCTGGTGGAGGAGGGGCGCCACCGCGACGAAGCCGCGATTCTCGCCGGCTATCGTACCGCGATCGCCGAGCTCGCTGCGTGAGGCGGCGGAAGCGCGCGAAGTCAGTTTCACCTATTTGAGTGGACCCGACATCGCTGCCCTCCGTTGCGCGGCGTTAACGCCCTGGGAACCCTCGGCGGCTAGATTAGGGGCGCACCGCCGGATCGGGGCGACCGTCCGGCAGGGTAGCCGAGCCAGGAGACCACCATGACCAGCGCCCCCATGCTTTGGGAATACAAGACCGCGAAACTCAAGCTGCGCGGCTTTTTGGGCGGCAAAATCGACCAGTCCAATCTCGACAACCTCCTCGAGGAGGCGGGAAACCAGGGTTGGGAGCTGGTCTCCATTGTGGCCACCAACCTCTATCAGGGCCGCACCCAGGACGCCGCCCTGGTGTTCAAGCGTCCCAAGGCGCTCGCGCCCTAAT
>JAZFZX010000398.1:0-2375 GCA_036444135.1 Kiloniellales bacterium
CCGTCGGGCAGGAAACCAAGGCCCGAGGGTGATCCGGGAACCTCGACGACCGGCTCGACATCCCCGTCCGGACCGAGGGTGAAGACCTTGCTTCGGATAAAGTCCGACATCCAGAGCCGCCCGTCGCGCCACCTGGGCCCTTCGAGAAAGCCGAAGCCCTCGGCCAGCGTTTCCGTCTTGAAGTCCCCCATCGCGTGCCCCCCGGCTCCGCGTGTCGATCGCTACCCCAAACCATTCGTATCATACGACGATTGACGCGCGCGCCCTAACCACTGGACGTTTCGCGCACAAAACCGCAAGCTTGTCGGGCCATGCATTCGCATACGCCGGACCGGGACGACGTGGAGCTGCAAGCGAACATCGCGCCGCAGCGGATCTTCCACGTGCTGCGGGAAAACCCCTGCCCCTACCTTCCCGACCGCATGGAGCGCAAGCTGATCACGCGTATCGAGGCGCCCGACGCAATGGGCTTCTATAGCGTTCTGTCGCAGTCCGGGTTCCGGCGCAGCCATGTGTTCGCCTACCGCCCGGCGTGCAACGGCTGCAGCGCCTGCGTGCCGGTGCGGGTACGGGCCGCCCAGTTCCATCCGAGCCGCACCCAGCGCCGCCTGATGGCGCTCAACGCCGACCTGACGTGCGTCGAGCGCCCTGCCGTGGCCAGCCCCGAACAGTACGACCTGTTCCGCAGCTACATCCACGGTCGACACGGCGACGGTGAAATGGCGGACATGGGTTTCACCGATTACCGCTCGATGGTCGAGGACACGCATCTGGACAGCTGCCTCTTGGAATACCGCACCCCTGAACGGCGCCTGGTCGCGGTCTGCCTCAACGACTGGCTGGAGGACGGCGCATCCGCGGTCTACAGCTTCTTCGATCCGGAGCTCGCGAAGCGCAGCCTCGGCACCTGGACGATCCTGTCGCTGATCGAAGCCGCGCGGCGCCGCGGCCTGCCCCACGTCTATCTCGGTTACTGGATCCGGCAGGCGCCCAAGATGTCCTACAAGGAACGCTTCCGCCCCTTGGAGGGTCTCGGCCCGGACGGCTGGCGCATCGTCGCGCCCTGAGTTCCACGCCCACAGGAACCGGCGCCTCAGGTTGCGCCCCAAATCCCAGGCTCCTATGCTCAGCGGACTTTCGCGTGGCGCTTCGGTCAACGCGGATTACGGCCACGGGGACACACCGCAACCAGGGATTTACGACAGGGAGAGATCCCCAATGAAGAAACACAGCGACATGAACAGGGGTACGGCACCGGACAAGATCGAACGCCGTGATTTCCTGAAGACGGCGACGCTATCCACGGCGGCAGCCGCCGCCGCGGCCACGGTCACCGGCAGCTTCGCCGCGCCGGCCATTGCACAGGGTGCGATAGCGTGGCGCATGCAGACGACCTGGCCCAAGAATTTTCCGGGCCTTGGCACCGGCGCCAACAAACTGGCGGAGCTGATTGGCCGGATGTCGGGCGGACGGCTGACGGTGGAGGTGTTCGGCGCGGGCGAGATCGTGCCGGCCTTCGAGACCATGGACGCAGTCGCCAGCGGCACCATCGAAATGGGCCACGGGGCGCCCTATTACTGGAAGGGCAAGGTGGCGGCCACCCAGTTCATCGCCTCGACGCCCTTCGGGCTCAACGTCGCCGAACAGAACTCATGGCTCGAATTCGGCGGCGGCCAGGAACTGGCCGACCGGGTCTACAAGGAGCTGGGCTGCAAGTTCTTCGCATCGGGCAACACCGGCGTCCAGGCCGGTGGCTGGTTCAACAAGGAGATCAACTCCACGGAAGACTACAAGGGCCTCAAGATGCGCATCCCCGGCCTCGGCGGCGAGGTGGTCAAGGCCGCCGGCGGCAACGTGGTGAACCTGCCCGGCGGCGAAATTCCGACGGCCCTGCAGTCCGGGGCGATCGACGCCACCGAATGGGTCGGTCCCTACAACGACCTGGCCTTCGGTCTCTACAAGAGCGCCAAGCTCTACTACTACCCCGGTTGGCACGAACCGGCGACGCTGTTGGACAACTTCATCAACCTGCGGGCCTGGGAGAGCCTCGATTCCGATCTCCAGGCGGTCATCGCGTCGGCCAACGCGCACGTCAACGGCTTCGTGCTGAACGAGTTCATGGCCAACAACAATGCTGCTCTCAACACCCTGGTCAACAAACACGGTGTGATCCTCAAGAAGTTCCCGGACAAGGTCTTGAACGCGCTCGGCGGGTTGGCCGGCCAGGTGCTGGGCGACTTGGCCTCGCAGGACCCGCTCAGCCGCGAGGTGATGGGCAGCATCCTCAAGTTCCGCAAGCAGTCGATCTCGTTCGCCAAGATCTCGGAGCAGGCCTTCTACAACGCCCGCACCCTGCCCTTCCGATACGTGCAGCT
>JAZFZX010000399.1:0-4615 GCA_036444135.1 Kiloniellales bacterium
GCCGGTCCAACTGGTCGGCTTCGGCTTGCCGTCCGAGCCCGCGCAGAGAATCGGCCGTGTTTTCCAGACTCTCCGCCAGCAGCGGATGATCGTTCGGCAGCCGGGCTTCGCGAATCTTCAGGGCCTCCTGATGGAGCGGCAATGCGATCGTGTAGCGGCCCTGCTCGGCATACATGATCCCCATGTTCGACAACACCCGGGCGGTCTGAGGATGATCGATGCCAAGGGTGCCGCGGGCCATGATGAGCGCTTCGCGATAGATCGGCTCCGCCTCCGCGCTACGGCCCTGGGCGACGTAGAGCGTCGCCAGGTTGCTCAAGCTCGCCGCGATTTGCGCGTGAGCAGGACCCAGTTTCTCGCGCGTGATGTCCACCGCCTCGAGGAACAGAGGCTCGGCATCCACGTTGCGGTCCAGGCCCATGTACACAGTCCCCAGATTGTTGAGGGTCGCCGCCATGTAAGGATGCCGGTCATAGTCCTGTTCCTCGAGAATCTCGATGGCGCGCAGGCACAGCGGCACGCCCTCGGCGTAGCGGCCTTCGGCCTCGTAGAGCCGGGCGAGGTTGTTCAGGCTGGTCGCCACGTCGATGTGGTCTGGGCCCAGTCTGCTCTGGCGGATCGACAGGGCGCGCTGGTGCAGTGGCTCGGCCTCGCGGTAACGGCCCTGCTCCACGTACAGGAAGGCCAGGTTGTTCAAGGTGTCGGCGACTTCCGGATGATCCGGCCCCAGGCGGGATTCCTGGATGCTCAACGCACGCTTGTAGATCGATTCCGCCGCGTCGTACTTGGCGAGCTGAAAATAGGTGAGCCCCAAGTCGTTGAGCGCGCCCGCCAGGCGTGGATCATTGCTCCCGAAACGCTCGGCCTTCTGAACCGTTATCCTGAAGCGCTGTTCGGCGACCTGGTAGTCGCCCGCCTTGTACGCGGCGGTCGCCGCCTGGCGGTCCCTTTCCCACTGGCTGGGGCCGGCGCAGGCCACCGTCGCCAGCAAGGCCACGCCCGAAACGCCGCTCACGAGCCACTTGAACGTCATGTTCCTCATCCCCATCGTTTCGGCCGTCCGCCCGGCGCGGCTGCCTTCTCCAATGCCGATCCCGGCAAACCGGAACCCGCGAGAAGCCCGGCATGGTTAACAAAACGCCTTCTATTCCAATATGTTAGCAAACGACCGCCGGGTTCGGCAATGACTTTCCCGCAAACCGGCATAATCCAAATGAAACAAAGCCCTTAGGTCGTTTGGGATACAACCTGGAACGGGTGGAATCAGGCGCCGCACGGCCGCGGCCGTGTCACCCACCTCACCGCCTGAGCACCTGGCGGCAAACGGCCTCGCGAGGCTGCCAGCCCCGGCGCTCCAACTCCGGGTCGAGGTGCTCTTCCACCGGGTAGCCGATGCAGAGATAGGCGACCAGCGACCAGCCGGGCGGCGTTTCCAGGACCTCCGCCATCGCCGCAGGGTCGAGGATCGACACCCAGCCGACGCCGAGGCCGTGGGCGCGGGCCGCCAGCCACAGCGTATGGACCGCCAGGACCGCAGAGTAACGCAAGGTCTCCGGCATGGTCTGCCGGCCAAGCCCGGCACCGGCCGGCGTCGCCGCGTCGGCGAAGACCGCCAGGTGCAGCGGCGCCTCGTTGAGTCCTTCCAGCTTGAGGCGGGCATAAAGCTCCGCCTTCGGTCCCGAGTAGCCGCCGAGGGCCTGTGCGTTGCAGTCTTCGAAATTCGTGCGGATGCGCGCCCGCCGGCCGGGCTCCTCCACCGTTACGAACCGCCACGGCTGGCTGTTGCCCACCGAGGGGGCGAGGCACGCCAGGTCCAGCAGCTCCTCGAACAGCGCCGGGTCCACCGGGTCGCGGCGAAAGCGCCGCACGTCGCGCCGCCAGGCGAACAAGTCCGCGAGCGCGCGGCGGAACGAGGCATCGAAGGACGGTTGCGTCTCGGGTTGCGGAGATTCTTTCGCCGAGGCTGTCATGACCGTCCGCGCCTTTCCAATCGGCTGAGCAGGCCTACATTCCGAAGCGCCGCGCCCGGCGTCAAGCGGGAAAAGCGCGCCTTCGCAAGTCCGCCCCGCAGCTTGCAAAGCCGACGGTCCGGTGGCAATGGCTTTGTTTGTCATTGCTGTCGCGGGAGCACGCCCATGTCCGAGTCGCCCGAGATTCTCATATCTCCCGCCTTCGCGGCCAGCGGGGTGAATGTCGCCCTGGGCTGCCTGACGGCCCGGGTCAGCGTGCGCGAGGACGATCCCGACACCACGGCGGCCTTGTCGCGTCTGTCCGCAGAGCTGGCGGCGGAGATCGGCGAGCGGCCGGTCGGCGAGCGACCGGTCATCGCACAGGTGCGCGCGGCGTTCCGCGCCCTTGGCAAGGACCCCAGCCGCTACCGCCCCTCCTCGGAAGCCCTGCTGCGCCGCGTGGCGCAGGCCAAGCCGCTGTTCACCGTCAACAACGTGGTCGACACCAACAACCTGGTCTCGCTGGCCAGCCAGCTACCTTCGGGCACCTACGACCTGGAGAGCCTGGCGGCCCCGATCGAGCTTCGCGTGGCCGGCACGGACGAGGCCTACGAGGCGATTGCCCGCGGCCCGTTCAATCTCGAAAACCTGCCCGTCCTGTACGACGCGCGGGGGCCCTTCGGCAGCCCGACAAGCGACAGCGTGCGCAGCATGATCACGGCGCGGACCAGCCAAGTGCTGCTCGTGCTTTACGCCTTCGGGGAAACAGGCGTATTGGACAGTGCCCTCGACCGCGCGGAGGAAGGCCTGCGATCCTACTGTGCAGGTGAAATCGAGGAGCGCTGGACCGTCCATCCCTGAACGCGCAAGCGCGCTTGACGAACGCACCGTCACGGGATCGAACCGAGCCCGGCGTGGCCGGTTATCCCAACAGCGCGTCCTCAAAAGGAAAGGTGCTGAGGATCTGCGGGCCCTCGGCGGTCAGCAGCACCTGCTCCTCCAGCTTGACGCCCTCGGCCCCGCCTTCGGCGCCGATATAGCTTTCGACGCAGAGGGTCATGTTCTCCTCGAAAACCCCATCGTAACCGGTCTCGTCCCAGTCCAGCAGATGGGGCACGTCCGGGTATTCGTCGGCCATGCCCACGCCGTGGACCATGCAGACATAGCGGTTGGCCAGAAACGCGTCGGGGATCTTCCAGCATGTCTCGGCGAATTCGCGGAATGACATGCCGGGCTTGAGCAGCGCGATGTTGTACTGAACGTTCTCGTATGCGGTCTGGTACAGGCGCCGCTGTTCGTCGCTCGGTTTGCCCGGGCCGCAGTGGTAGGTGCGCGAGACATCGACACAGTATCCGAAGGGGCCGACGAGGTCCGTGTCGAACGCCACCAGGTCGCCCGGGCGGATGATTTTCTCGCTGCATTCCTGGTACCAGGGGTTGGTCCGCCCGCCGGAGGTGAGCAGGCGCGTCTCCATCCACTCGGCCCCGTGTTCGTGGGCGCCGTGGACCAGGAGTGACCAGAGCCCGATCTCGGTCATTCCCGGCTTGAGCGCCTCGTGCATCCGGGCCATGCCAGCCTCGCAGGCCGCGACCGAAACGGAAATGCAGGCGATCTCTTCGGGGCCCTTGATGGAACGGGCTGTTTCCATCGGCACGTCCGCGTCGACCAGCTCCAGGCCGTGCGCCTCGAGCGCCCGGACTCCCGGGATCCCCAGGCGATCGATCCCCAGCCGGCGGTTGCCGCCGCAATGGGCGCGCACCAGATCGGCGATCTCGGCGGCCCAGCGCTTGGCCGCCTCCTCGACCCGGTCGCCCTTGGTTTCGAAGTAGCAGGAGATCGCGGGCCGCCGCTCATCGACGGTCTCGGAAGCGTCGATCGGATTGCTGGCGTAATAGCCGTCGAACAGCACGACCGGCCCCTCCGCCGGCACGAAAGCGTACCGCTCCGACGCGTGCAGGCTGTAAACCTGCATGTTCCGGGTGCCGGTGGCGTAGCGGATGTTGATGGGGTTGTAGAGCAGGCAGGCGCCGTAGTCCCGCGCGACAAGCTGCGCACGCACACGGGCCAGCCGGTAGCGGCGCAAGGCCGGCATGTCGATCTGACGCTCGTAGTCCTTGACGCCGGCACCCGGCGTCTTGCGGGCCACGAAGTAAGGGTCGAAATCAGTCATGGCAGGGCCTCCCACTACGGCGCGACGCCAAGATGCACAGTTACCCTTCTAAGAGGCCAAATGTCCCCTGGCAATCGGGTAAGAACCGGCAATCGAGTAAAAATGAGGGTCTCGCAACGAGACCCTCCAAGTCTCTACGGTCTAACCGCCGGTCTGGTGGAGATGGCCTTGTTTGTGATTGCTGTCGCGGCAACACGCCCATTCGAAAAATGAGAAACCCGGCCAAAGCAGGCCGGGCCTCTCAGGACCTATAGGCGAGGCCCCCAGGATTAATGCCGGTGTTTTCGGGCCTTATCCTCTTCGTCGATGGTGCGTTCAAACCCGGTCAATATCTTCTGGGGCGCGCTTTCGCTTTCCTCCATCTCGTCGAGGGTAAGATGGCAGGCAATCTGATGACCTGTACCATGCACCCGGATCGGCGGCACCTCCTTGTCGCAAGTACCCTCGATCGCGACGGGACAGCGGTTGAAGAACGGGCAACCCACCGCCGTAATTT
>JAZFZX010000400.1:0-3376 GCA_036444135.1 Kiloniellales bacterium
TTCAGCCGCGGGTCGTCGAACAGCTTGTCTTCCTGCTTGTAGGGTCGGAACCCGCAGCGCTGGTATAGCGGCAGCGCTTTGGGATGATCGAGCGTGTTGGTGCTGACCCAGACCCGGTCGGGAGCATGGTTCCAGGCGGTGTCGATCACCCAAGTCATTAGGTAGCGCCCCAACCCCTTGCCGATGAAATCCGGTAAGAGCCCGAAGTAGACGAGTTCGATGTCCGGCGGCTTGCGCCGGTCCAGCTCGGCGTAGCCCACCGGCTCGCCGTCCACGTGCAGCACGTAAATCTCCACCTGCTCGTCGTGGATGATCCGCGCAAGCTGGTCGTCGTCCATCGCCCGGCGTTCGAACCACAGCCAGGGCTCGCCGACGTTGTTGTAGAGATAACGGTAGAACCTGACGCTCGGTTTCCGCATGCGCAGCAGTGCGCAGTTGAGGCTCCGCGGCGGCGACAGGTGCGGGTGAGCCGGCCGCTCGAGCATTTCCAGATAGGTGACCGTCACCGGCAGGCGGCCGTCCTCGCGGTCCCGGCCCATGGTTGGTGCATCGCGGTCCACCAGCCAGCGTTGCATGAGATGGCACGGGTTGGGCTCGTAGCCGGCCCGCGCGTAGAATGTCCGCGCCGCGAGATTCTGCGGCCGTATCATCAGTTGCACCTTGGGCACGTCGCGCGCCACCAGCCAGGATTCGATGTGGCGCAGCAGGGCAGTGCCGCGGCCGTTGCCCTGCTCCTGCGGCATCGCGGAGAGATAATAGATCCAGCCGCGGTGGCCGTCGTACCCGACGCAGGCCGAGGCGATCAGCCGGCCGTCCCGCTCGCCTACGAAGATCTCGGAGGTCGGCGTTTCCCGGAGCAGCGCGATATCCTCGTCCGGGTCGTTCCACGGCGTCGTCAGGCCGCAGGCCTCCCATAGCGCGACCAGGGCGTCCCGGTCGCCGTCCGCGAAGGGCCGGATCTTGAAGCCGTCGCTGTTGGCGTCTTTCTTGCTCATGGCTCGGCGGCAAGCCCGGTTGCCACCGGCGTGTCACCTGGCTGGCCCCATTCGGCCCACGACCCGTCATAGACGGCCACGTCCTTGTGGCCGGCGATGGAGAGGCCGAGCGCGAGCACCGCCGCGGTGACCCCGGAGCCGCAGGTGGTCACCACCGGACGGTGCATGTCGATGCCCGCGGCCTCGAAGCGCCGGCACAGTTCCTTGGCCGGCAGCATCGTCTGGGTCTTCGGATCGAGAAGTTCGGTGAGCGGCAGACAGCGGCTATTGGGAATGTGGCCCGGTCGCAAGCCGGGCCGCGGCTCTGCTTCGCTACCCTCGAAGCGGGCGCGGCTGCGGGCGTCCAGCACCTGCTCGCGGCCCTTCTCCAGGTTCTTCACCATCTGGTCCAGGTCGCGGACCATGAAGCTGTTGGTGCGCGCCGTGAAATGCCGTTCGCTTGGATCGGCCGGTCCGTCCTCGACCGGGCGCCCCTCTGCCAGCCACTTGGGCAGGCCGCCGTCCAGCACCGCCACGTCCTCGTGGCCGAACAGGCGGAAGGTCCACCATACACGCGGGGCGCTGAAAATCCCGCGCTGATCGTAAACGACGATCCGCACGCCGTCGCCCAGGCCGAGCTTGCGGACTCGCGCAGAGAATTTTTCCGGCGGCGGAATCATGTGCGGCAGGTCGCTGGTGGTGTCCGCGATCTCGTCGATATCAAAGAACACGGCGCCGGGAATGTGGTGCGCCTCGAACTCGGCGCGCGGGTCCAAACCTTCGTGCGGCAGATAGTAACTGGCGTCCACGATGCGCACGTCGGGCGCCTCGAGGTGTTCGGCCAACCAGCCGGTGCCGACCAGAGACTCGGTCCGCGGATCGGTCATGGACGTCCCTTTCCCCAGAGCCCCGCCGCACCCTGCGTCGGCCTATTCGTCGAACGCGATGTTCACCCTGCGGTTCTGCCGGCCCTTGTTCTCGATCTTGGCGACCTTGACGCGGCCAATCTCTGCGGTCCGACGCACGTGGGTGCCGCCGCAGGGCTGCAGATCGACACCCTCGATGTCCAGCACCCGCACGCGGCCCATGCCGCTCGGCGGCTTGACCGACATGGTGCGCACCAGCTGCGGGTTGGCCTCGAGCTCCTGGTCGCTGATCCAGCGTGACCGTACCTCGTGGTCCTCCTGGATGATCCGGTTGAGGTCCGCGGTGATCTGTTCTTTGTCGAGGCGCGTGTCCGGCAGGTTGAAATCGAGCCGGCCCTTGCCGTCGCCGACCTGGCCGCCGGTGACGTCGCCGTCGACCAGGGCGCAGAGCACGTGCAGGCAGCTGTGCATGCGCATCAGGCGGTAGCGGCGCTGCCAATCGATCTCAGCCGTCACGGCCGTTCCGGGGGCGGGCAGGGCGGCGCCCTCCTCCGGAATGTGTACCACTTCGTCGGGCGCCTCGCCCTTTCGAGTGTCGACGATCGGCAGCACGTCGCCACCGGGCAGAACGAGGACGCCGGCATCGCCCGGCTGGCCGCCGCCCATGGGATAGAAAACCGTGCGGTCGAGGCGGATGCCGCTCTCGTCGGCCGCGACCACCGTGGCCTCGCAGTGCGTCTGATAGGCATCCTCGCGGAAGATCTGCTCCATGACTCTCGTCCCCGGTCAGGTGAGCCAGTCGGGCACCGGCAGGCCCTTCTCGCGCAGGAAGGCCGGATTGTAGAGCTTGCTGGAGTAGCGCGTTCCGTAATCGGCAAGGATGGTCACGATGGTGTGGCCGGGCCCCAGCACCTTGGCGAGCCGGATCGCGCCCGCCACGTTCATGCCGCTGGACCCCCCCAGGCTCAAACCCTCCTCCTCCAGGAGTTGGAAGCAGTGGGGAATGGCCTCCTCGTCCGGGATCTGGAAGGGCTGATCCACCTCCAGGCCTTCCAGGTTGCCGGTGATTCGGCCCTGGCCGATGCCCTCGGTGATGGAGCTGCCCTCGGACTTGAGCTCGCCTGTCGAGTAGTAGCTGTACATGGCGGCGCCCATGGGGTCGGCGAGCCCGATGACCACGTCCTTATTCCGCTCGCGCAGCGCCATCGCAACGCCGGCGAGCGTTCCGCCCGTGCCGATCGCGCAGACGAAGCCATCCACCTGGCCGTCGGTCTGCTCCCAGATCTCCGGGCCCGTGTTTTCGTAGTGGGCGCGCCGATTGGCCGTGTTGTCCCACTGGTTGGCGTAGAGCACGCCGGCCGGCTCGGTCTCGGCCAGCAGGTCGGCCAGCCGGGCGGCCACGTGCACGTAGTTGTTCGGATCCTTGTAGGGCACCGCGGGCACCTCCCGCAGGTCGGCGCCGCACAGCCGCAGCATGTCCTTCTTTTCCTGCGATTGGGTGTCGGGGATGACGATGACGCAGCGGTAGCCCCGCGC
>JAZFZX010000401.1:0-2356 GCA_036444135.1 Kiloniellales bacterium
CGGCCGCTGTCCAGGTCGATCAGGACCACCTGCTGGCAGCCGCGGTCGGCCAGGCCGTCGAGGCGCAGGACCAGGTGCGGGGCCTCGATGTGGCTGTCGGCAATGACACAGCCGTCGGGCACCGGCAGGGCCACCTCGCCCATATTTCCACCCTGACCCAGCTTGCCGAATCCCTCGGCCAGGCCGTAAAACAACAGCGCCAAGCCGGCGACAATGAGCACGCCCATGCCGATCACGAACGCCTTGATGGCCTGCATCTCGTCTCTTCCCGCTCTTTTCCCGGTCGCGGAGACCGGATCATGACCGAACAGGGCGCCGAACGCCACCTTGTAACCGCCGCCGCCGGGGATGCCGGCGAACGGGTCGATCGCCTGCTCAGCCGGGTCCTGCCCGCGTTGTCGCGCTCGCGCCTGAAGCGGCTGATCGAAGGCGGCTGCCTGACCAGCGGCGGCGCGGCCGTGGAGGAGCCGTCCTACCGGGTCAAAGCCGGTCAAACTTTCGCCATCATCGTCCCGGAAGCTGTGCCCGCCATACCGCAAGCACAGGCGATTCCTCTCGACATCGTCTACGAGGACAACGACATAATCGTGATCGACAAGCCCGCCGGCCTGGTCGTCCACCCCGCGCCCGGCAACCCCGATCGCACCCTGGTGAATGCCCTGATCGCCCACTGCGGCGACAGTCTCACCGGCGTCGGCGGCGTGCGCCGGCCGGGCATCGTGCACCGCCTGGACAAGGACACGAGCGGCCTGTTGGTGGCCGCCAAGACCGATGGGGCCCACCGCGCGCTGGTGGCGCAGTTCGCGGCGCGGACCATCGAGCGCGCCTATGCCGCGGTCGTCTGGGGCGTGCCGGACCCTGCGGCGGGCAAGATATCCGGCAACATCGGCCGCAGCCCACGCAACCGGAAGAAAATGGCGGTCCTCAAACGCGGCGGACGGCCCGCGGTGACCCGCTATCGGGTGCGCCAGGTGCTGGGCGGCGGCGCGGCGAGCCTCCTCGAATGCCGCCTGCTGACCGGCCGGACCCATCAGATTCGCGTCCATCTGAGCGCGCGCGGCCACCCGGTGATCGGCGACCCGCTCTATGGACAGGCGCGCCGGCGGCGGCTGGTCGCGCTATCCGAGACCGCACAGGCGGTCGTCCAAGGCCTCGGCCGCCAGGCACTGCACGCCGCACGGTTGGGGTTTGCCCATCCGACGCGCGGCGAACGGGTAAGTTTCACATCGCATTTACCGGAAAAAATAAAGGGGTTGATATCTTCTTTAGAAGTATTATAAGATATTGGTCAATCTGGACCAGTTTCATCCGGTATGGCCAACGTCCAGCGGGCAAGGCGCGCGTTTCTGCCCCTTTCTTTGGGGCCTATTGGGACGCCGAAGCCGGGCTCACCGTATAACCATACAAGGGCGCGCCGACGACCCGCACTCACCGGGTTGGACGGAAGTTCCGGTCCAGTAAAGGAGACGATCTGAATGGCGACGAGACCTCGGCTTCCTGTAGTCGGCCCAGAAGGGAATCTGTCACGGTATCTCCAAGATATCCGCAAGTTCCCGATGCTGGAGCACGACGAGGAATTCATGCTGGCCAAGAGTTGGCGCGAGCATGACGATACGGAGGCCGCGCACAAGCTGGTCACCAGCCATCTGCGCCTGGTGGCCAAGATCGCCATGGGCTACCGGGGCTATGGCCTGCCGCTGGCGGAGCTGATCTCGGAAGGCAACGTCGGCATGATGCAGGCGGTCAAGCGGTTCGATCCCGATCGCGGCTTCCGCCTCGCGACCTATGCCATGTGGTGGATTCGCGCGTCGATCCAGGAATACATCCTGCATTCCTGGTCGCTGGTGAAGATGGGCACGACGGCGGCCCAGAAGAAGTTGTTCTTCAATCTGCGCAAGCTGAAGGGCCAGATGCGCGCCATCGAGGAAGGCGATCTGGCGCCCGAGCAGGTCGCGAAAATCGCGGAAACCTTGGGCGTGCCGGAAGACGACGTGGTGCAGATGAACCGACGGCTGGCCGCCCCGGATCATTCCTTGAACGCGCCGCTCAGGATCGACGGCGACGGTGAATGGCAGGACTGGCTGGTCGACGAGGGCGAGAGCCAGGAAACTCTGCTGGCCGAGAGCGAGGAGATGGGCAAACGCCGCGCTCTCCTGGTCGCGGCCATGAAATTGCTGAACGACCGTGAGCGCCACATCCTCGAGGAGCGCCGGCTCAAGGACAGCCCGACGACGCTGGAGGAGCTGAGCCAGCAGTACGGGATCAGCCGCGAACGGGTGCGCCAGATCGAGGTGCGCGCCTTCGAAAAGCTGCAGAAGTCGATCCGCAACGCCGCCATCGAGGAACGTCTGGCCAC
>JAZFZX010000402.1:0-2350 GCA_036444135.1 Kiloniellales bacterium
GCCGCCATCGTCGGTGCGAATGAGCGAGTAGGCGACAAACCCCTGGACAGAGCGGATAAGGCTTTCGACCTCGTCTAGGCGCTGCTCCAACAGGTCGATCAGCTCACTCGCTCCCGAACCGGAATAGTTTCTTACGACTGCGTGCATGACCACTTCTCCCTGTGTTTTGAAGTCTCTAAATGGACAAATGCCGTCACAGAACTAGGTATCCCGGGTGGCTGAGGATTGCGAGCCTTTTCACCCCGACGCTCGCGAGGCTGGCCGGTGTTTGATTTTTGCGCGCTTGGGCAACGCGAACAGCCGCGGCGCCTGTCGAAATCCGATCAGTTCTCCGTATCGGGCGGCCTTGTCTTGTGGCCGATTTTGATAGCCCCTTGTGCTCCCTGACGCTTTGAGGCTTTCATCCTTGATGTCCTATCTCATGGATTTGAGGCACGCGGCCATGTTCGGCGAGGGCCGGCCAGGGTCATGAGTGGCGCTCCCGAACGTGACGGCGGCAAGATGGTGCCGCTGGCAGCCAAGCCAAGGCGGCCCTGTCCGGTCTGCCAGCGTCCCGCGGTCAAGCAATACCGTCCGTTCTGCTCGGCGCGCTGCGCGGAGGTCGATCTCGGCCGCTGGTTCACCGGCAGGTACAGCGTTCCCACCGACGAGCGCCCGGAGGATGGCGAGCACCTGGAGGACGAAGACGGCCAGGCGGAGTAACATTGCGATGAGGTCTTTCCGCAGCCTGCTGCTCGTCGGCCTGCTCCTATACGCAAACCTGCCGGGGCCGGCCCGGGCCTTCGAGGCGGGCGTGTTCGATTCTGTGGTACGCGTGCTGCCGCTGTGGCCCGGCCACCGCCTGGGCGGCACGCCGGGCACCCCGCCGGGCAGCGCGCCGGAAGGCACGGCGGTGGCCGTGCTGGCCGGGGGTTATCTGGCGACGGCGCTGCACGTGGTCGACCAGGCCACCGAGATCACCGTGCGCCTCGGCGATGGCCGCCAGATGCCTGCGGAATTGCTGGCCGCGGACCCGGCGACCGACGTGGCGCTGCTCCGCATCGCAGCGGATCTGCCGGTCCTGTCCATGACCCCCGAACCGCCGCTGGGCACCCCGGTCTGCGCCGTCGGAAACCAGTTCGGCCTGGGGCTTTCGGTAACCTGCGGCGTGGTTTCGGCGACGCGGCGCAGCGGCGTGGGATTCAATCCGGTCGAGGACTTCATCCAGACCGACGCCAGCGTCAATCCCGGGTCTTCCGGCGGCGCGCTGGTGGACGAACAGGGCCGCCTCGTGGGCATGCTGTCGGCCATTTTCACGAAGGGGTCCGATGCCGATATCGGCGTCAACTTCGCGATCTCCGCGGCGCTGCTGATCCGTGTGGTGGAGGACCTGGCGGCCCACGGGCGGGTGCTGCGGGCGCTGAGCGGGTTTCGCGTCGCCGACCTGGAGGGCGACGGCCTTTCCGCACGCGCCGGCGTCCGGGTGATCGCCGTGCAGCCCGGCGGGGCGGCCGAGGCGGCCGGGCTTTCGCCCGGTGATCTGGTGACCGCGGTGGCTGGGCGTGCGGTGGGCAAGGCCAGCGATGTCGTGGCTGCCGTGGCCCTGCACCGCCCGGGCGACCGGCTCACGCTCGAAGTGCTGCGCGCCGGGGCGGCACTGGTGTTCGAGCTCGCGCTTCCCGATTGAGCCAGGGGGGATCGTGGCCGGCCGGGCGGCGCGCGGCCGGGGCTGGACAGGCCCCGG
This sequence comes from Kiloniellales bacterium, assembly GCA_036444135.1. GTDB lineage: Bacteria > Pseudomonadota > Alphaproteobacteria > Kiloniellales > JAKSDN01 > JAZFZX01. Next base: position 1,724 of record JAZFZX010000402.1, read on the forward strand.
GACTTTGCCTATAAGCGCTCGTCGCTCCGCGAGGCGGGCCGGGCGACGACCACGCGCGAAGCCGTGCCCAGGTAGCTCAGTTGGTAGAGCACATGACTGAAAATCATGGTGTCGGTGGTTCGATTCCGCCCCTGGGCACCATTTTTTCAATAGCTTAGCAGGTTTTTCTTTTCCGCGTTGTATGTAAAGGTACCAAATAGGTACCATCGCGCGATTATTCATCGGCGTCGATCTAAGCCTTACAACTGCCGCATCCATTTCGGAAAGTCCGCTTTACCCCCGAAAGCAGACATCACCGGCGGAAAATTTCATCGCCCCCTGAAAGCGGACATCCAATGTCCGCTATTACCCCGAAAGCGGACGTAAATGGGTGACCGAGTTTATATCTGCTTTTGACCTGAACCGGACATCCAGCGGCGCCGGACGACAGTCACATGTGCTACTGTTTCTGACCCAACTGGAGGTGCTTTCCGATAAAATCTCGGCTAAATCGCTATCTCCGCAACTGGGCCATGCGCGACCGCCGGCTCGGTCCTACGGATTGTAGTTCCAGATGTCACGCGCAACCCTCCAGCTTCCGTCTGCCTGTCGTCGAAACACGTACACACCCTTGCCGGTCTGCTTGAT
>JAZFZX010000403.1:0-2076 GCA_036444135.1 Kiloniellales bacterium
ACCAAACCGTCGGTTCGGGCCTTGATTTCGCGGCGTCCTGCGGCGGGGTCCTCCGCGGCCGGGTCGATGAGCCACGCCACGGTCTCGCCCTCGCCCACCTGCTGGCCGAGATCGACCGCGTAGGACAGAACACCGGCCGCCGGTGCACGGACCACGTCGCAGGCGTCGAGCTGGGTGGCCTCGCAGGACAGCTCGGGCAGTGGACCCGGATCGCCGGCGACCAGCCCGCGGCGTCGCAGCACCCGGAACAGCGCCAGAGCGTCTTGCCCGGCCAGAGCGTCCGAGACGTCCGGGCGGCCGCGCAGCTCTACGGTCGCGGCGAGGCAGGCCGCGGGGATCGGGTGATCGGGAAAGCGCCGGGCGAGGCGCGTCCAGAGGAGCGAGTAGGTATCGTCGAAGGCGGCACCGCCGGCGTCGTCGGCCAACAGGACGGCCCGGCAATCCAGGTCGGCGGCCAGGTCGCCTGCCTCCGGCCAGAGCGCCGGGATCATGTAAAGGTGCATCAAGGCGTCGTCGTCGCAGTGCAGGTCCAGCACGATGTCGGCGTCGGCGGCCTCACGGACCAACGCCAGCCGCAGAGCGTCGAGTGCCGTCACCGCAGTGCGCTCGGCGACCGCGTCGCGCACCGCATCCCAGATCAGCGCAATGTTGCCCGCCGCGTCATCGCTCAGCCGACCGGCCACGCGATCGGCCACCGGCTCGAAAAGGTCGGGCCAGTTACGGTTGAAGTTGCCGCCGCCGGCCAGCTCGAAGCGGCCGCCGTGGTTTCGATTCACGAATTGATCGAGGCCGATCGGATTGGCGTAGGGAACCAGAACGATCTGGCCCGTGATCTCGCCCCGTTCGGCCGCGCCGTCGAGCACCCGTGCGAGATGGTGCAGAACCAGAAGCCCCGGCGTTTCGTCGGCGTGCAGCGCAGCCTGCAGATAGGCCTTTGGACGGGCCTCGCGGCCGCCATAGCGGTGGATGACGATGTGGCGCTCGGTGCCGGGTCGCCCGCCGCCCAGCGCTATGCGTTCGGTTTGCCGTGTCATGTCCGCAATGCCTCCCCAGGTTGCGGTTCCCACATGTCCGCCTGTGGGGCGTTTCGTCAAGGCACTCGACGATGCGGCGCGATTGAGACTCAGCGACTCGCCGCGGGCGTACTATAAAGGCCCCTGACATGGTTGAGCCGATTCGAGACAACGCGCCCACGGCGGCGAGGAACGAGGCACCGGAGTCCGGCGCCGGGGCAATGGCCCAGGACCCGCCCGATCCGCGCTATCCCTATCTGGCGGAGCTCAATCCCGCCCAGCGCGAGGCCGCCGAGGCCTTGGACGGCCCGGTCCTGGTGTTGGCCGGGGCCGGGACCGGCAAGACGCGCGTCCTGACCACCCGGCTGACGCACCTGCTGACCACAGGCCGGGCCAGTCCCGGCGAGGTGCTGGCCGTCACCTTCACCAACAAGGCGGCGCAGGAGATGAAGAACCGGGTGGCCCGGCTGCTCGGCCGACCCGTCGAGGGCTGGTGGCTCGGCACCTTCCACGCCTTGGCGGCGCGCATGTTGCGCCTGGACGCCGAACGGATCGGCCTCAAGGCCAACTTCACGATCATCGACACCGACGACCAGCTGCGGCTGGTCAAGCAGTTGCTGACGGCCGAATCGATCGACGACAAGAAGTGGCCGGCGCGCGGCCTGCTGGCGGCGATCCAGCGCTGGAAGGACCGCGGCCTGATCCCGGATCGCGTGTCGGACAGCGAGGCCGGGGATCTTGCCGGCGGCCGGGCGGTCGAGCTCTACGCCGCCTATCAGGACCGCCTGAAGACCCTCAATGCCTGCGATTTCGGGGATCTGCTGCTGCACTGCCTGGAGCTTTTCCAGAGCGCGCCCGACGTGCTGGCCCGTTACCACCGGCAGCTCCGCTATCTGCTGGTCGACGAGTACCAGGACACCAACGTCATCCAATACCTCTGGCTGCGGCTTCTGGCCCAGGCGCACAGCAATCTATGCTGCGTCGGCGACGACGACCAGTCGATCTACGGTTGGCGCGGCGCGGAGGTCGGCAACATCCTGCGCTTCGAGAGCGACTTTCCGGG
>JAZFZX010000404.1:0-9579 GCA_036444135.1 Kiloniellales bacterium
TGGCCCGGGAACACAAACCGCGGCTGATCATCGCCGGCGGCTCGGCCTATCCCCGGTTCATCGATTTCGCGCGGTTCCGGGAGATCGCCGACGAGGTCGGCGCGTTCTTCCAGGTGGACATGGCGCATTTTGCGGGGCTGGTCGCCGCCGGCATCCATCCCAGCCCGCTGCCGCACGCCCACGTCGTGACGACGACCACCCACAAGACGCTGCGCGGCGCGCGCGGCGGCATGATCCTGTCCAACGATCCGGACCTGGGCAAAAAGATCAACTCGGCCGCTTTTCCGGGTTTGCAGGGCGGTCCGCTGGAGCACGCCATCGCGGCCAAGGCGGTGGCGCTCGGCGAGTGCTTGAAACCGAGTTTCAAGGCTTATGCCCAGCAGGTTGTGAACAACGCCCAGGCGCTCTCGGCGCTGCTTTTGGAAAACGGCTTCGACATCGTTTCGGGCGGCACCGACACCCACCTCATGCTGGTCGACCTGCGGCCCAAGAATCTCACGGGCCGGGACGCCGAGGCGAGTCTCGACCGGGCCGCCATCACCTGCAACAAGAACGGCGTGCCGTTCGATCCGGAAAAGCCGATGGTGACCTCGGGCATTCGCCTGGGCACGCCGGCGGCCACCACCCGCGGCTTCGGCGTGGCGGAATTCCGGCATGTGGGAGAACTGATTACCCGCGTCCTGGTTGGCCTGGCGGCCAATCCGGACGACAATGGTGCCGTGGAGCAGGAAGTGCGTCGCGAGGTGCGCGACCTGTGCCGCCGGTTCCCGATCTATTCGGATTTCTGAGCCGTCAGGCTAAGGCCGTCGGGGGGAGGCTAAGGTCATGCGTTGTCCGTTCTGCGGAAACGACGACACCCAGGTCAAGGATTCGCGACCGACCGAGGACAACTCGGCGATCCGTCGGCGCCGCCAGTGCACCAACTGCGCCGCCCGTTTCACCACCTTCGAGCGTGTGCAACTGCGCGAGCTGACGGTGCTGAAAGGCGACGGACAGCGCGAGGTCTTCGAGCGCGACAAGCTGCTGCGCTCCATGTTCATCGCGCTGAGGAAGCGGCCGGTCGATCCCGACCGCGTCGAACGGGTGGTCAACGGTATCGTGCGTCAGCTCGAAAGCTCCGGCGAAAGCGAGATCAGGAGCCAGACGATCGGCGAGCTGGTTATGCATGCCTTGGGCAACCTGGATCAGGTGGCCTATGTGCGCTTCGCCTCGGTGTACCGGGACTTCCGCGAGGCGGGCGATTTCGGAAAGTTCATTGACGAACTCGGCGACGGCGAGTGATTCGGACGACCGCGCGCACATGCGCGCCGCGTTGACGCTGGCCCAACGCGGGCTCGGCAGTGTCGCCCCAAATCCTGCGGTGGGCTGCGTGCTCGTGAAGGATGGGCACGTCGTGGGCCGCGGCTGGACACAGCCGGGCGGGCGGCCGCATGGCGAAACCGAGGCGCTTGACCGCGCCGGCCCGCTTGCCGCCGGTGCCACCGCGTACGTGACGCTCGAGCCCTGCGCCCATCACGGCGAGACGCCACCGTGCGCCGAGGCGCTGGCCGCGGCGGGCGTCGCGCGCTGCGTCGTGGCCATGCAGGACCCGGATCCCCGGGTCTCCGGCGCCGGGCTAGCCCACCTGCGGGGCGCGGGACTCGACGTTGCCGTCGGAACGCTGGCCGAGGAGGCCGCCGAAGTGAACGCGGGCTTCCTCATGCGCGTCGAGACGGGCCGCCCGCTGGTCACCCTCAAGCTGGCCACCAGCCTCGACGGACGGATCGCCACCGGCGGCGGCGAAAGCCGCTGGATCACGGGCGAGCCGGCCCGCGCCTACGCGCATCTCCTGCGGGTCCAGCACGATGCGGTTCTAGTGGGCAGCGGCACGGCGATGTCCGACAACCCGCGCCTCGATGTCCGCCTGCCGGGTCTCGCGGCGCGCTCGCCCCTGCGCATCGTTCTCGATGGACGGCTGCGTGTTCCTCTGAATCACGACCTGGTGGCGCGCGCCAAGGTACAGCCGACCTTGCTCCTGACCGGCGCGGGCCAACCCGAAGGCGAGCTGGCGACGTTGGAACGGGCGGGGGTCGAGGTCGCCACCGTCGGGCAAGACGGCGACGGCCGCCTGTCGCTCGATGCCGTGCTCGCGCTTCTCGGCCAACGGGGACTCACGCGCCTTTTGGTGGAAGGCGGCGGCGAGTTGGCAGCCGGCCTGTTCGGGGCGGATCTGGTGGACCGCATGGTCTGGTTTCACGCCCCCGGCGTGATCGGCGGCGACGGCGTCGCGGCGGTCGGGGGCTACGCCCTGGCTGGGCTTGCCGACATGACCAGGTTTCGGCGGCTGTCCACCGCGCGGCTGGGCGAGGATCTGGTGGAAACCTACGCCCGGGTTGCTTAACTTCGGATCATGTTCACAGGGATCATCACAGATCTGGGCCGGGTGCGGGCCGTCGAGGATCGGGGCGACCGGCGCTTCGTGTTCGAGACCGGCTATCCGGCCGCGCAGATCGACCTCGGCGCCTCGATCGCCTGCTCGGGCGCCTGTCTGACGGTGGTGGAGGTTGGCGAGGACGGCGGCGGCGGTCGGTCGTGGTTCGCCGCCGACGTCTCGCAGGAGACACTATCCAAGACCACGCTCGCCGACTGGCAGGTTGGCACACCGGTCAATCTGGAACGGGCGTTGCGCCTGGGCGACGAACTGGGTGGGCACCTGGTCTCGGGCCACGTGGACGGCGTGGGTGAGGTGACGGAGCGGCGGGGCGAAGGCGACTCCCAGCGCTTCCTGTTCACCGTGCCGGCGGCGCTGGCCCCGTTCATCGCGCCTAAGGGCTCGGTCGCGGTGGATGGCGTTTCGCTGACCGTCAACGAAGTGATCGACGGCCCCGCCTGCGGCTTCGGGGTCAACATCGTGCCCCACACGGCGGCCAACACGAACTTCGGCCAGCTCGCGGCCGGCCAACGGGTCAACCTGGAAATCGACATGGTGGCGCGGTACCTTCAGCGACTCTTGGAGGCGAGATCGTAGATGGCCGAGACCAAAACGGAACCCTGGCGCCAAACCTTCAGCGAGATGATGTCCCCGAGCGCGGAGATCATCGAGGAAGCGCGCAATGGCCGCATGTTCATCCTGGTCGACGACGAGGACCGGGAGAACGAAGGCGACCTGGTCATTCCGGCCCAGATGACGACGCCGGAAGCGATCAACTTCATGGCCAAGCATGGCCGCGGGCTGATCTGCCTGGCGCTTACCTCGGAGCGGGTCGGCGAGCTGGGCCTCACGTTGATGCCGCGGCACAACGAATCCCGGCACGAAACGGCCTTCACCGTATCGATCGAGGCGCGCGAGGGGGTCACCACCGGAATCTCGGCGCCGGACCGGGCGCACACGATTGCCACCGCGATCGACCTCAACAAGGGACCGGCGGACATCGTGACGCCGGGCCATGTGTTTCCGCTGGTGGCGCGCGAAGGCGGCGTGCTGGTGCGCGGCGGCCACACGGAAGCGGCGGTCGATCTGGCGCGCCTCGCGGGGCTCAGCCCGGCCGGCGTGATCTGCGAGATCATGAACGACGACGGCACCATGGCCCGGCGCGACGATCTGATCGCCTTCGCGCAGCGGCACGGGCTCAGGATCGGCACCATCGCCGACCTGATCGCCTACCGCCGGCAGCACGACCGGCTGGTGGCGCGCAGCATGGAGAGCGAGTTCGAGAGCCGCTATGGCGGCCGATTCCAGATGACGCTCTATCGCAGCAAGGTGGGCTATGGCGAGCATGTGGCGCTTTGGAAGGGGGACCTCTCGGCCCCCGAGCCCGTGCTGGTCCGGGTGCACGCCCTCAATCTGCTGGACGACGTTCTCGGCGATCAGAGCAGCGGCAAAAGCGGCGAGCTGCAATCCGTGTTGCAGACCATCGGCGAGGCGGGCCGGGGCGTTATCGTCCTGATCCGCGAACCGCTGCCGACGAGCTTGTCGGACCGCCTGCGCGCCGGGCCCGGGCAGGATGCGGCCGCACGGGCCGAGCTGCGCGATATCGGCGTCGGCGCACAGATCCTCTTGGACCTGGGGGTCCGGGACATGATCCTTCTGTCCAACTCGCAGCACACTTACGTGGGCCTCGAGGGTTACGGATTACGGGTCGTCGAATGCCGCCCGATCCAGAACCTGGAGTCCGGCTGATGACCGCTGCGCCTCACGTTCTGATCGTCGAAGCCCGCTATTACGAGAAGATCACCGACGAACTGGTCCGGGGCGCCCAGGCGGAGCTCGAGCAGGCCGGCGCCACCTTCGACCGCGTGGTGGTGCCGGGCGCTTTCGAGGTCCCGACGGCCATCGCCCTGGCCGCGCGCGCGGGCGAAGCAGGTGCTGGCGCCTACGATGGCTATCTGGCCTTGGGCTGCGTGATTCGCGGCGAGACCACGCACTACGATTACGTTTGCACGGAAAGCGCCCGCAAGCTGCAAGACCTGGCGTGCGATCAAGGGCTGGCCCTCGGCTACGGCATCCTGACCTGCGAGAATGCGGATCAGGCCTGGGTCCGCGCCAGCGTCGAGGATCGCAACAAGGGCGGCGAGGTGGCGCGCGCCTGTCTTGCCATGATCGCAGTCAAGGCGCGGCTCGCAGCGGACCGGCCCTAGGGACCTCGCCATGACCAGTCCCGAAAAGGACCTCGCTGGATCCGGCCACCGCGGCGCGCTTTCCGGCCGCGCGGCGGCCCGCTTTGGCGCCGTGCAGGCGCTCTACCAGATGGTGCTGGGCGGGCATGGTAGCGAGGCGGTCATTGCCGAGTTCTTGGAGCACCGCCTGCAGGCCGGCGGCGGCGAGCCGGAACAGCCGGACATCGGGCGGGTCGACGAGGCATTTTTCGGTGCGCTGGTGCGCAGCGTGAGCGGCGAGGCCGACTCGCTCGACGACATGCTGTCCGCCGTCCTGGCGGATGGCTGGCCGGTCGAGCGGCTGGAGCTGCTGCTCAAGCTGATCTTGCGCGCCGGTGCCTTCGAGCTGGGCCATTGGCCGGAGGTCCCGGCGCGGGTGGTGGTTTCGCAATACGTGGACCTGGCGCACGCCTTTCTGGACGACAAGCAGACCGCGATGGCCAATGGCGTCCTCGACCAACTTGCACGCAGCCTGCGTCCCGAGGAGTTCGACGCGGGGACGGATGGTTCGACCCGAGCCGGCGGCGCGTCCCGCCCGCCCGCGCGCGGATGACTCTGATGGCAGGCGGCGCGGATCGGCCATGATTGGTGAATTCGACCTGATCCACCGTTATATGGTGCCGTTGGCCGCGCAGGCGCCGGAAGCCCTGGGCCTCGAAGACGACGCCGCGATCGTGACGCCGCCGCCGGGCCGGGATTTGGTCTTGGCGGCCGACGCCCTGATCGAGGGCGTTCACTTTCTGCCGGACGATCCCGCCGGCCTGGTGGCCCGCAAGCTGCTGCGGGTGAACCTATCGGACCTGGCAGCGATGGGTGCCGAGCCTCTGGGTTACCTGGTGACGGCGGCTTGGCCCGCGGACAAGGAGGAGGACTGGATCGCCGCCTTCGCCGCCGGGCTGGGCGAGGACCAGGACAGTTTCGCCATCAAGCTGCTGGGCGGCGACACCACGAGAACATCTGGGCCGTTGGCGCTGTCGCTCACCGTGCTGGGGACGGTGCCGGCGGGGCGCGCGATGCGGCGGGCCACGGCACAACCGGGCGATCTCCTGTTCGTCTCCGGCACCCTCGGCGACGCAGCCCTCGGCCTGCGGGCGGTGCGCGGAGACTTGCCGGGCCTGCCGGCGGTGGCGCGGGATTTCCTGATCGATCGCTACCGACTGCCGCAACCGCGCCTCGCGCTGGGCGGGGCCCTGCTGGAGTCCGGCCTGGCCACGGCGGCGATCGACGTCTCGGACGGTCTCGTGGCCGACGTGGGCCATGTGGCCCAGGCTTCGGGCCTGGCGGCTCGTATCGAAGCGGCCGCGGTGCCGCTCTCGCCGGCGGGCCGGGCGGTGCTTGATGACGCGCCGGTGCTCCGGGCTGCCGTTCTCACCGGCGGCGACGACTACGAGCTTGCGTTCGCCGTGCCGCGCGAAAGGGAGGACGAGATCGCGGCCATGGCCGGCCGGGTGGGCCTGCCGCTCACGCGGGTCGGCCGATTCGCGGCGGGAGACGGCGTGATGGTCGTCGACGACGATGGCAATAGCATTGCCCTGGAGGCCGCTGGCTGGACGCATTTCTAAGACCTCCGCGGCGCCTGCCGTCCGCTGTCCCGACGGTTGCCTTGGCCGGTCGAGTCTGGCATTTTCCGCGCGCAATTTCGGGCGCCCCGGCCGGGGCGCCCCGCGGGATGTCCATATGACCGGGGCCGGCGGCTCCGGTTCAGCACACAAGGGAAGTTAAAATGGCGGCGCAGTTGATTTTCGTCCTGGCGTGCGGGCTTGTGGCGATCGGTTATGGCGTTTGGGCCTCGCGCTCGGTGCTGTCGGCCAGCCCGGGCAGCGAGCGGATGCAGGAGATCGCCGGGGCGATCCAGGAAGGCGCCCGGGCCTATCTGAACCGGCAGTACAGCGCGATCGCCCTGGTGGGTGCGGTGATTTTCGTAGTCCTGTGGCTGCTGCTTGGCCTGGCGACCGGCATCGGTTACCTGATCGGGGCCATCTTGTCGGGCGCGGGCGGCTACATCGGCATGAACATCTCGGTGCGCTCCAACGTGCGGACCGCCGAGGCGGCGCGCCAAGGCTTGGCCGAGGGCCTGTCGATCGCATTCCGCGCCGGCGCGGTCACCGGCATGCTGGTGGCGGGATTGGCGCTGCTTGCCGTCGGTGGCTATTACACTGTGCTGCTTATCGCGGGCATCGAAGGCCGAGCGCTGATCGACGCCCTGATCGGGCTGGCCTTCGGCGCTTCGCTGATCTCCATCTTTGCGCGTCTGGGCGGCGGCATCTTCACCACGGGCGCCGATGTCGGCGCCGATCTGGTCGGCAAGGTCGAAGCGGGCATTCCCGAGGACGATCCGCGTAATCCGGCCGTGATCGCGGACAACGTGGGCGACAACGTGGGCGACTGCGCTGGCATGGCCGCCGACCTGTTCGAGACCTATGTGGTGACGGTCGTGGCCACAATGGTGCTGGGGTCGATCCTGTTCGCCGGTTCCGAGGTTCTGGCCGACTTCATGGTCTATCCCCTGACGATCGGCGCCATCTGCATCCTCACGTCGATCGCCGGAACCTTCTTCGTCAAGCTGGGCCCCTCGCAGAACATCATGGGCGCGCTGTACAAAGGCTTTATGGTGACGGGAGTCCTGTCGGCAGTCGGGTTGTTGCCCATAACCTGGGTGATCATCGGCTTCGGTGAGCTGGGAACCTCGGGTATCACCGGATGGGCCCTGTACCTGTGCGGGCTGGTCGGCCTGGTCGTCACGGGCCTCATCTTCTGGATCACGGAGTACTACACCGGGACCCACCACCGCCCGGTCCAATCCGTGGCGAAGGCTTCGATCACGGGGCACGGGACCAACGTCATTCAGGGCTTGGCCGTGTCCATGGAGGCCACCGCGGTTCCGGCGGTCATCATCTGTGTTGCCATCGTGCTCACCCACATGCTGGGCGGGCTGCTGGGAATCGCGATCGCGGTCACCGCCATGCTGGCCTTGGCCGGGCTGGTGGTTGCGCTCGATGCCTACGGCCCGGTCACGGACAACGCCGGCGGCATTGCCGAGATGGCGGGCCTGGAAGAATCGGTGCGCAAGACCACCGACGCGCTCGACGCCGTCGGCAACACCACCAAGGCGGTGACCAAGGGTTATGCCATCGGCTCGGCCGGCCTCGGCGCCTTGGTTCTGTTCGCGGCCTATACCCAGGACCTGGAGTTCTTCTCCAAGGATCCGGCAAGTTTCCCCTATTTCCAAGGCATCGAAGTCGATTTCACCCTATCCAATCCTTTCGTCGTCGTCGGCCTGCTCATCGGCGGCCTCTTGCCGTACCTGTTCGCCGCTCTCGGCATGACCGCGGTCGGCCGTGCCGCGGGGTCGGTGGTCATGGAGGTGCGCCGCCAGTTCCGAGAGATCGACGGCATCATGGAGGGCACCGGCAAACCCGAATACGGGCGCTGCGTCGATTTGCTGACCAAGGCCGCGATCAAGGAGATGATCGTGCCGTCGCTCCTGCCTGTGCTGGCACCGATCGTGCTGTTCGGCGTCGTGCTGTTGGTCGCCGGCAAGTCGGCCGCCTTCTCGGCGCTCGGCGCGATGCTGTTGGGCGTGATCGTGACCGGGCTGTTCCTCGCCATCTCCATGACCGCCGGCGGCGGGGCCTGGGACAATGCCAAGAAGTTCATCGAGGACGGCAATCACGGCGGCAAGGGTTCGGAGGCCCACAAGGCGGCGGTGACCGGCGACACGGTCGGCGACCCTTACAAGGACACCGCCGGTCCCGCGATCAACCCGATGATCAAGATCACCAACATCGTGGCTTTGCTGCTGCTGGCGGTGCTGGCCCACTGAGCCCAGCGGATTTGACGTTTGAGAGAGGAGCGATCTCCGGGACGCACCCGGACGGATCCATCTGTTTCCGTGAATTGGGCCACTAACCAAGACCGTTGGTATTGGCCCGGCAACACCGCGATCAGGGGCCCGGCAGATCGGGCGATTTTTGGACGCCCGAGGGCAGGCGCCCGAAATTGCCCAGCAGTTGCTGCAAGACCGTGAAATCGCGGCCTTCGGTCGGCGTCACACGGGCCACCGGTTTGATCTCCTGAGCGTCCTCCAGGGAATAGAAGGTCGTTTCGGTCACGTAGCCCGACTCGTCGAACGACACCACCACGACATTGCGATCGAGGATCCTCGGTCGCTTGTAGGCGAACTGTATCGACTTCTGGCCGATGTAATACCATTTCTGATCGTCGAAAGTGGAAATGGTCGAAGGCGTGCCGAGCAGCTCCAGCACGTCATCGCGGCTGTGCAGACCGGCCTTGATGGCTTCCATGGAATCAGGATCCGGCACGTGACCGCGAATCCGGACCTCCTTCTCGCACGCGGCCAACAACATGCCCGCGCCCACGAGGCCGATCGCGGCCCAGCGTATAGGCCGGGTCCGAGACGGCGCTCCGGTGCGGCGGAAGCGGTCGATGATCGCCCTCAGCAAAACCATGATCCTTTCCGCGCGGTCGCTCAGGGACTTGATTAAACCCACAAATCGTTCCATTTCAAGACCCATCTTCCACTTAGCCGCCCGTTCGCACCCTCGGAAGCCACCGGTGGTTCGGCTGGTCTGGGGCCTTCCGGTGCTGGAAAGAGATGTTCAAGCGCTCACCAAATGAAAAGACCGCGCGTCTGCTTTACGACTGTATCGTCGGACAGGCGCGCAGGCCCGAATTCTTCCGGGAATGCGGCCTGCCGGATACCTTGGACGGCCGTTTCGATGTTCTGGTGCTTCACGTCTTCCTTGTCATGCATCGTTTGAAACAGGACCGCGGGCGCACGGCCGATCTCTCGCAGGCGCTGTTCGACATCCTGTTTCAAGACATGGACGAGAGCCTTCGCGAGCTGGGCGCCGGAGACATGGGTATCGGACGGCGCATAAAGGCCATGGCCGAGGGCTTCTACGGGCGCGTGGCGGCCTACGA
>JAZFZX010000405.1:0-4940 GCA_036444135.1 Kiloniellales bacterium
CCAGATCCGGCACCGGCAGGTAGGCCACGCGAATCTCGGACCACTCGCCTTCGGCCAGGTCCAGGCGGCGAATCGGCAGGGTGTTGGTCAACGGCGTGATCTGGATGTCCACGTCCACGCAGCCGTCCAGATGCGGCGCGGGCGCGCCGTTGACGCGCCAACGCCCCTTACCGTCGGCGGTAAGCGTGATGTCCTTTTCCCGTTTGGACGCGCCGCCCATCTGGAGCGCCAGGTGCAGCGCGCGTACCCGCCACGCGGCGTCGGTCTCGAGGCGGTAATGACAGCGCAGCGCGCGGTCGTCCCGGCGCAGCAGGATGACGCCGTCCACCCGGGCGCCGCGCAGGCCCAGGCGCACCGCAGCATGTTCGCAGCCGGGTGCGTCCCAAGGTTTCCAGTAAAGATCGCGGGTCTGGGTTCGGGCCGGGCTCACGCCTTGGCTCACGCCTCCAATTCGATCTCGTAGTCCTCGATCACCGTGTTGGCCAGAAGCCTTTGGCACATGGCTTCGATGTCGGTATGGGCCTTGTCGGGATCGCGCTCGTCGAGCACCAGATCGATCACCTTGCCCTGCCGCACCTCGCCGACGCCGGCGAAGCCGAGGCCGTCCAGGGCGTTGGCGATCGCCTTGCCCTGCGGGTCGAGCACGCCCGGCTTCAGGGTCACATAGACACGCGCCTTCAAGGGAGCCGCCTCCGAATCCGCCGGCCGGCCTTGGCCGGAGCGTGGCGAGCCTAGCGGCGGCTCTGCGGCTTGACAAGGCGCCCGACGGCGCGGGGCGCTCTGCTGGGTTGCCACCGCGCTCACCGTCGCCACCACGTAGGGTACGACGAAGGTGAGTGCCGCCTTCCAAACGTTGAACGGCACCTCGGAGACCAGCGAGTCGCCCTGATTGATGACGGTGAGAATCGGCCCGACGACCAACGCCATGATCAGCGACCGGCGAACGCAGCCTGCCGAAAACGCGATCGCCATGTGGGATGAATTTGCCAAATTGGCCTCCTAGCCGGACGGCGTTCGCGGGTCGGGTTGCCCCGGCGAATCGAAAGAGGCCGCAACCGGGGCTACAGCCTCTCCGAGGCCGATGACGACGGGCGAATGCATGCGCAACAACCGGCCGTGCCTATTGCATGACCTTGGGGCCTTTGATGTCGATCGGCCCCGCCTCGGGCAGCACGCCCAAGCGCCGCGCCACCTCCTGATATGCCTCCTCGACGCTGCCCAGGTCGCGCCGGAAGCGGTCCTTGTCGAGCTTCTCGTCGGTGTCGACGTCCCACAGGCGGCAGGAATCCGGGCTGATCTCGTCGGCCAGCACGATGTGCATATGCTCGTCCTCCCAGAGACGCCCGAACTCCACCTTGAAGTCCACCAGACGCAGACCCACGCCGCGGAATAGGCCGCTCAGGAAGTCGTTGATCCTGAGCGACATCTGCATCATGTCGTCGATGTCCTGGGTGGTGGCCCAGCCGAAGGAGGTGATGTGCTCCTCGCAGATCATGGGGTCCCCCAGCTCGTCGTTCTTGAGATAGAACTCGATGATCGAGCGTGGCAGCGGCGTTCCTTCCTCCACCCCGAAGCGTTTGGAGAAAGAGCCGGCGGCCACGTTGCGGACCACCACCTCGACCGGGATGATCTCCACCTCGCGGATCAGCTGTTCGCGCATATTGAGGCGGCGCACGAAGTGCGTCGGGACACCGATCTCGGCCAGCCGGACCATGAGGTACTCGGAAATCCGGTTGTTGAGGACGCCTTTGCCGGTGATGGTGCCCTTCTTCTGGTTGTTGAAGGCGGTTGCGTCGTCCTTGAAGTGCTGCACCAGGGTGCCGGGCTCGGGGCCTTCGTAGAGGACCTTGGCCTTGCCCTCGTAGATGCGCCTGCGTCTCATGATGTCACCTGATGTTCGCGAGGCCGAGCGGGACGGGGCCCCGTGCGTCAGTGCATGTCCAGATATCATATAGCAGTTGACCCGGAGCGCGACAATGCGGCCTGGCGCCGCCTGGAGACGCACAGGCGCATTCCTATGATACAACTTGAATATTACATGGTAATGGATTGATATGGAATATTATCTGGCCGCCCAGGTGCGAACAGCCAGACGGGCCGGCGTTGACTGCCGCCCGGGTCTGCCATCCGCCCGGGCAGCGCGATCAGGGAGGAGGAGACGGTCTCGAAGCCCATGCCGGTTGCTACGCTCATGGCCGCGAAGGGGCCATCGGCCATGTCGTAGACTCGGCTCGCCAATATCTCCTGCCAGGCCCGCCAGTCACCGGTCTCCGGCTCGGGCTGTTGGGCCGCTTGGAAGCGCGGCAGATGGGCACGGATGCGCGGACTTGTCGGGTCGTCGAGGTCACCGGCCGTGAGCATCGATAGGCCGGGCGGCAGCGGGAAGACCTCCACGCAGCCCGGTCCCTCGTCACCCCGGCTGCGCAGCCAGTAGGCCGCGCGCTCGTCGGCGATCACCAGGTTGAAGGTGCGGTAGGCGGCGGGATCCAGATCGGCGAGCGCCATCGCGGCGGTCCCGGCATCGGCGTGGTCGAGGGCCTCGAGCACCAGCTCGCCGCGGCTGCGCATATCGAGTTCCGGCCCCAGCGAGCCGCGCCGGTTGAGCACGCCCGCGGCGAGCCCGTCGTCGTTCAGGCCCAGCCAGGTGCCGCCGGCCAGCTCGTCGAGGCCGGCCACCACTTGCGGACGGTCCGGCCAGTGGCGCGCCGGCGGTTGCCAGGGGCGGTCCTTCATCTCGTCGCGGTTGGCGGCCAGGAGGAGCGGCCAGGCATGGCCCGGGCGGCGCAGTATGACGACGGTGCACATGCTCTCGCCTCTCTCGTGCCGCTCCTTTAAGATCGCCGGAATTGGCGCCTGCGATCCGCCGCCGGGGCCGGCACCCGCGGCGCGTGGTTTTCCTGGTCGCGGCGAGCCGTTATAAGGAAGATCGCGATATCACTCCGGCGGTCGCAAGGCAACGACCGAGCAACAAGGAGGGCCCGGGCCATGACCACCTTCGACGATCGCGAAAAGGCGTTCGAGGACAAGTACAAGCACGATCAAGACCTGCAGTTCCGGGTCGAGGTGCGGCGCAACAAGCTGCTGGGCCTGTGGGCCGCGGAACTGGTCGGCCGCACGGCGGATGATGCCGAGGTCTACGCCAAGGAGGTCGTCACCGCCGACTTCGAGGCACCGGGCGACGCGGACCTCGTGGCCAAGATCCTGGGCGACCTGGAGGCCGCCGGTGTGGAGATGTCCGAGCACCGCCTGCGCAAGAAGATGGAAGAGCTGGTGGACGAGGCGAAGCAGCAGGTGATGAACGATTAGGCGCCGGCGGGACCTGCGATCCTGATAGGGCCCCGCCGCTTGGCGGGGCTTTTTCTTGTCCGCTCGATGCAAACCTACCCGGTGTCCTCGCCGAACACCCGGGCGAAGATGTCGTCGACGTGCTTCACGTGATAGCCGAGGTCGAAACACGCGGCCAGCGCATCGCCCGCGAGCAGCGCCGTGACCTCCGGATCGGCTTCCAGCAGCGCCGGAAAATCACCGTCGCCGGCCCAGACCTGCATGGCCTTGTCCTGCACCACGCGGTAGGCGTCCTCGCGGCTCATCCCGGCCTGGGTGAGCGCCAGCAGAACCCGCTGCGAATGGATCAGGCCGCCCAGCCGGTCCAGGTTCTGCCGCATGGCCTCCGGATAGATCCGCAGCTTCTCGACCACGCCGGCCAGGCGGGCGAGCGCGAAATCGAGGCCAATGGTGGCGTCCGGCGCGAAGACCCGCTCGACCGAGGAATGGGAGATATCGCGTTCGTGCCACAGGGCCACGTTTTCCAGCGCCGGCGCGACGGCGGCGCGCACCACCCGGGCGAGACCGGTCAGGTTTTCGCTGAGCACCGGATTGCGCTTGTGCGGCATGGACGAGGAGCCCTTCTGGCCCTCGGCGAAGTATTCCTCGGCCTCGCGCACCTCGGTGCGTTGCAGGTGGCGGATCTCGATGGCCAGGTTCTCGACGGAGGCGGCGATCACGCCGAGCGTCGCGAAGAAAGCGGCGTGCCGGTCGCGCGGGATCACCTGGGTGGAGACGGGCTCCACCGCCAGGCCCAGCTTTTCGGCCACGTGGCGCTCCACGAAGGGGTCGATATTGGCGAAGGTGCCCACCGACCCCGAGATGGCGCAGGTGGCGATTTCGCCGCGCGCCTGGCTCAACCGTTCGCGGCCCCGGGCGAAGGCCGCGTAGTGGCCGGCGAGCTTGAGCCCGAAGGTGGTGGGCTCGGCGTGGATGCCGTGGCTGCGGCCCAGGCACACCGTGTCCTTGTGCTCGTGGGCCCGTGTCTTCAAGGCGGCCAGCAGCCGGTCGAGGTCCGCGAGCAGGATGTCCGTGGCCTGGCTTAGCTGCACCGCCAGGCAGGTGTCGAGTACGTCCGAGGACGTCATGCCCTGGTGCACGAAGCGCGCGTCCTCGCCCACGTGCTCGGCGAGGTTGGTCAGGAAGGCGATCACATCATGCTTGGTGACGTCCTCGATCTCCGCGATGCGGTCGACCTCGAAGGCACCCTTGTCCCACACCGCTTGGGCCGCCGACTTGGGGATCACGCCGAGCTCGGCTTGGGCGTCGCAGGCGTGCGCCTCGATCTCGAACCAGATGCGGAAGCGGTTCTCTGGTTCCCAAATGCGGGCCATCTCGGGGCGGCTGTAGCGCGGGATCATATCGCGGTCTCGACTTGCGTTGCGGCGCGGCTACCCAAGCCCCAGGCCCAGGTCATGTCAAGGGGCGTGCCCTCCATGTCCGCAGGCAGCCTACAACAGCCCCGCGGTCTTGAAACTCGTGTTGCCGGACTTGGCGATCACCACGTGGTCGTGAACGACGATGCCCAGCTTGCCGGCGGCCTCGACGATCTCGCGGGTCATGTCAATGTCGGCCTTGGACGGCGTCGGATCGCCCGAGGGATGGTTGTGGACCAG
>JAZFZX010000406.1:0-2351 GCA_036444135.1 Kiloniellales bacterium
CAAGCTGGCCATCGACCAGGTCGAGGCGGAGGTCCTGCCGGAGCGCAAGGGCGAGATCGTCAGGGGTTACCGCGCGCAAGGCTATGTGGTCGCCATGGCCGGCGACGGCGTCAACGACGCGCCCGCTCTGGCCGAGGCCGACATCGGCATCGCCATGGGCACGGGAACCGATGTGGCCATGGAAAGCGCGGGCGTCACGCTGGTCAAAGGCGATCTCGCGGGCATCGTCCGGGCCCGGCACCTGAGCCGCGCCACCATGGGCAACATCCGCCAGAACCTGTTCTTCGCCTTCTTCTATAACGCGCTGGGCGTGCCGGTCGCAGCCGGCGTGCTTTACCCCTTCGTCGGACTGCTGCTCAGCCCGATCATCGCCGCGGCGGCCATGAGCCTCAGTTCGGTCTCGGTGGTCGGCAACGCCCTGCGCCTGCGCCACCTCGATCTATGATCGATTTGGCGGCTCCACGGACCAGTGCCGGGCGCCCTTGCCGCGCGGCGCGGTCGGTGCTGCAATCGGTGATGCCTCGTTCAGAGTGCACCTAGGCCCGAGGCGTTTGGAGAACAGCCATGACGTCGAACTACGGACGCGAGTTGTGGGAGAAGGACAAGGCACACTTCCTGCATCCCTGGACCCATTTCGATTCCTTCAATGCGGATGGCGCCCTGGTGGTCGACCGGGGGGAGGGAAGTTACATCTACGACGTGGACGGCAAACGCTATCTTGATGCCGTCGGCGGGCTTTGGTGCACCAACATCGGGCTCGGCCGCGAGGAGATGGCCGAGGCCATCGCCCAGCAGGTCCGCAAGATGGCCTACGCCAGCGCGTTCGTCGATCTGACCAACCCGCCGGCGGCCGAACTGGCGGCCAAGCTGGCGGAACTGGCGCCCGGCACGCTCAACCACGTGTTCTTCACGACCGGCGGTTCGACCGCGGTCGATTCGGCCTTCCGCCTGATCCACTTCTATCAGAACTGCCGCGGCAAGCACGACAAGAAGCACATCATCTCGCGCGACGGCGCCTACCACGGCTCCACCTACGCGGCGATTTCGATCGGCGGCAAGAAGGGCGACATCGTACCGGAGTTCGACTACAAGCGGGACACCATCCATCACATCACCTGCCCGAACTATTACCGGGCTCCGGCAGGGATGAGCGAGGCGGAATTCCTCGACTTCCTGGTCCAGGAGCTGGAAGACAAGATCCTGGCGCTGGGCCCCGACAAGGCCGCAGCCTTCTTCGCCGAACCGGTGATGGGCGCCGGCGGGGTGATCGTGCCGCCCGACGGCTACCACCGGCGCACCTGGGAGGTCTGCCGCAAGTACGACGTGCTCTACGTCTCCGACGAGGTTGTGACCGCTTTCGGGCGGCTCGGCCACTGGTTCGCCTCGAAGGACGTGTTCGGTATCGAGCCCGACATCATCATCACCGCCAAGGGCATCACCTCGGGTTATCTGCCGCTGGGTGCCATGATCTATTCCGACGCGATCCACGAGACGATCAGCACCGGCGATCCGAACCGCCTGTTCGCGAACGGCTTTACCTACTCGGGCCATCCCGTCTGCTGCGCCGCCGCGCTCAAGAACATCGAGATCATTGAGCGCGAGAACATCCTGGCCCACGCGAGCGAGGTGGGGAGTTACTTCGAGGAACGGCTTCATGAACTGCGCGAGTTGCCGATCGTCGGCGACGTGCGCGGCATGAAGCTGATGATGTGCGTCGAGAACGTGGCCGACAAGGCGACCAAGGAGACCTTCCCGGACGCCATCAACATCGGCAAGCAGATCGCCAACAAATGCGACGCCATGGGGCTCATCGTGCGCCCGATCGTGCACCTCAACGTCATGTCGCCGCCGCTCGTGCTGACCAAGGACGAAGTGGATTTCACGGTGGAGACCCTGGGCAAGGGTATCCGCGCCGTGCTCGACGACTTGGTGCGCAGTGGCGATTGGGCGGCAACCGCCTGACGCACGCCGCACGGCCTCGTTCGGTGCCAGGTCGAGCGGAAGTCCAAGGTCTCGGAAAGCCTAGGAGGGCGGCGGCACCCCGCCCCGCCTCACCAGCCGGCGTGAGCGTCTCAGTTCGATGAAGGCATGAACGGCCACCGAGGCGATCACCAGGGTGCCGCCCACGAGCGTCCCCGGCGACGGGACCTCGGCCACGAAAAGCCAAACCCAGATCGGCCCCAACGCGAACTCCAAAAGCATGAAATAAGTCACCTCGGCGGCGACGAGGTGGCGCGAGGCGACGATGAACGTCCAGTTGGCCACTCCCGACAGCACGCCGCCCCACAGGAAACAGAGCAGAAGGTCGTGCAGCGAGATACCGAGGTCGTTCACCCGAAAGGCCAGCGACA
>JAZFZX010000407.1:0-2047 GCA_036444135.1 Kiloniellales bacterium
TTCCCGCTTATCGATCTTGCGTTTGCCGCGCGCCAGGCCCAGCGTGACCTTGGCGATGCCGCGGACGTTGAAATAGAGCCTCAACGGCACCAGCGTATAGCCCTCGCGGCGCACCAGGCCGATCAAGCGGGCGAGCTCGCGCCGGCTGACCAGCAGCTTGCGCGCCCGCTTGGGCTCGTGGTTGAACCGCCCGGCCGCCTCATAGGCGGGAATGTGGGCGTTGATTAAATAGAGCTCGCCGTTCTTGTCGGTCGCGTAGGCCTCGACGATGGATGCGCGCCCTTGCCGCAGGGACTTGACCTCAGTGCCGGCGAGCACCAGCCCGGCCTCCAGCGACTCCTCGATCAGGTAGTTGTGGCGCGCCTTGCGGTTCTGGGCGACCGGCGTGTTGGCGCCCGTGGCCATGATTGTCCGACAGACCCGCGGTTAGTTGAGCAGGCCCGCGTGCACCATGGCCTCCCGCACCCGCTGTTCGGTCTGGGCCGAAACGGGCACGAGCGGCAGCCGCAGGCGGTTCTCGCAAAGGCCGAGTTCACTGGCCGCAAACTTGACCGGCGCCGGACTGGACTCCACGAACAGGGCCTCGTGCAAGGGCATGAGCCGCTCGTTGATCCGCTCGACCTCGCTCATGTCGCGGGCCTGCCAGGCCTCGTGCAGGTCGGCGCAGAGCCGCGGCGCGACGTTCGAGGTGACTGAGATGCAGCCGTGCCCGCCCTGCGCCAGGAAGGGCACCACGGTCGCGTCCTCGCCCGACAGCTGGCTGAAGTCCGCGCCGATCGCCTGGCGTGTCTTGGCCGGGCGTTGCAGATCCGCCGTGGCGTCCTTGACCCCGACGATGTTGGGCAGTTCGGCCAGCCGCGCCATCGTCTCCACCGTCATGTCGACGATGCAGCGCCCGGGAATGTTGTAGATGACGATCGGAATGTCGACGGCGTCGTGGATCGCCTTGTAGTGGGCGTAAAGGCCGCCTTGCGTCGGCTTGTTGTAGTACGGCGTCACCACGAGCGCGGCGTCCGCGCCGATCTCCTTCGCGGCGCGGGTCAGCATGATCGCCTCGTCGGTGGCGTTCGAACCGGTCCCCGCGATTACCGGCACGCGCCCCTTGGCAATATCGACGCAAAGGGCCGTGACCCGCATGTCCTCTTCGTGATTGAGGGTCGGCGATTCCCCGGTCGTCCCGCAGGGCACCAAGGCATGCACGCCCTGCTCGATCTGCCATTCGACAAATTTCTGGAATGCCGCCTCGTCCAGCTTACCGTTGGTGAAGGGGGTGATGAGGGCGGTTATGGAACCGGAAAACATCGGCCCGGACATGGCAAGCCTCGATGACGAAAGCCGCTGGCCGACGGTCAACGCGCCATCGGCCGGATCGCCGGACCATAACGCCGGCGCGCGCGAGCGGCAAGACCGGCAGCGTCCCCGCGGTGGCCCGAGTCGCGGACCGAAAGGCCGGACACGGGCAGATCCGGACCGCTGCCCGCCTACGGTGCCGGCGGCTCACAATTTCGCGAAATACATGGTTAACGGGAAGACATGCGGAAAATTTTCTGAAATATTATTTCCAACTTCTAATGGGTCGCCGTTAGGCTTCGGAGGGCACGCCGCCATCGAAGACCAGATCGGGTGCCAAAGTCCGCCATGATCAAGGGCGCACAGTCTAGATCGGGGGTGTAGGTGAGATTTCGGCCCGGTACTGTTCTTTTGCTTCTGGCCCTATGCGCCGTCCCGTGGCGTGCGCAGGCCGCCCTCCTGCCGGAGGCCGAGACGCGGCTTTACGACGCCGCCTTTCAGCTGGCCGAGAAGAAACGCTACGCCAAGGCGCGGGCCGAGAGCGCCAAGGGCAACCACCGGCTGCTCAACAAATTCTTCGTGTGGCTGGATCTCAGCCACGCCAAGGGCGACAACGATTTCCACGAGCTGATAGCGTTCCTCGAGGCCAACGCGCACTGGCCAGGGCTCGCCAAGCTGCAACGCCGGGCCGAGGACATCCTGCCCGAAGACCTGTCCGACGCCCAGGTGCTGGCATGGTTCGAGGGCCGGCCGCCGT
>JAZFZX010000408.1:0-2240 GCA_036444135.1 Kiloniellales bacterium
TACCTGCAGGATGCCGAGGGTTCCAAGATTCGCGACGCGGCACGGCTCGAGCAGATCCGAGGGGAGCTGATGGCGGTGCTGGAGCGCGCGCGCTGTGCCGCGAAACGGCCCCAAAGCGAGACCGTACACGGCGAACGGCCGGCGCCGGCCCGCCGCCGCGGCGCAGCCTCGGCGCGGAGCCAAGCCGCCGTCGAGTAAGGCACGATCTTTCTAAGGACATCCCCTTTCTATAGAGCGGTTTTGGACCAGATTGAACCACGCTGACGGAGCGATTTTGGCCGGACGTTAGGAACGAGGACGAAGGACATGCCGGCGCATATTCGAGGACGAGGGACGCGACGTCCGTCCAAAAGCGCCCGTCCCATAAGGGTTGCCCTGGGCTGGCCCTCCGCGTCGTTGCGGGCCTTGCCCGATGCGCCAGCATCTCGCTTCGGCCCTTGCCTATCTGCCGGACTCGGCCCACAGGCAACAGCGTTGATTCAATCTGGTCCAAAACCGCTCTAATAATCACACGATGGCCTTCTTTCGTTCCATCGCCACGGTCGGCGGCTACACCGGACTCAGCCGGATCCTCGGTTTCGTGCGGGACATCCTGATCGCCGCGGTGGTCGGCACCGGGCCGGTGGCCGATGCCTTTTTCGTGGCCTTCCGGTTGCCCAATCTGTTTCGCCGGCTGTTCGCCGAGGGGGCGTTCAACGCAGCCTTCGTGCCGCTCTTCGCGGGGCGTCTGGAAGAGGGCGGCGAGGTCGCGGCCAAAGCGTTCGCCGAACAGGCGCTCTCTGTGCTGGTTACGAGCCTGCTGGCGCTTACGGCCGCCGCGATGGCGGGCATGCCGTGGGTGGTGCATGTCCTGGCGCCCGGATTCGCAGCCGATCCCGCCAAGTTCGAGCTAACCGTCGAACTCAGCCGCATCACCTTTCCCTATCTCCTGTTCATGGCGTTGGTGGCGCTGTTGAGCGGCATCTTGAACTCGCTCTACCGCTTCGCCGCCGCCGCCGCCGCGCCGATTCTGCTCAACGTCTTCTTCATCGCGGCCTTGGTCGTAGCGGTGCCCCTCACGGGCCAACCGGGCCACGTGCTGGCCTGGACCGTCGCCGCCGCCGGCTTCGCCCAATTCCTGCTTCTGCACCTGGCCGCGGCGCGCGCCGGCATGGAGCTGCGCCTGCCGCGCCCGCGGCTGACGCCGGGGTTAAGGCGGCTGCTGCGGCTCATGCTGCCGGGCGTGCTGTCGGCCGGCGCCTTGCAGATCAACATCCTGGTCGGCACCATCATCGCTTCGCTGCAGGCCGGTGCGGTCTCCTATCTCTATTACGCCGACCGGGTCTACCAACTTCCGCTGGGCCTGATCGGCATTGCCTTCGGCGTCGTTTTGCTGCCGGACTTGACGCGCAAGTTCCGCAGCGGTGACGAGGCGGCGGCGGCCGACAGCCTCAATCGGGGCCTCGAGCTGTCCCTGCTCCTGACGTTGCCCGCCAGTCTGGCCCTCGTCGTCATACCCTTGCCGGTGACCATCGTGCTGTTCGAGCGCGGCGCCTTCGACCGCGACGCGGCGGAGGCGACCGCGGCGGCGCTTGCGGCTTTTGCCATCGGCCTGCCCGCCTACGTCCTGGTGAAGGTGCTGCAACCGGCCTTCTTCGCCCGCGAGGATACGGTGACGCCGTTCAAGGTGACGGCGGCTTCGGTGGTCACCAACATCGTGCTCAGCCTGGTGCTGTTCTGGCCATTGGGGCACGTCGGTATCGCCCTGGCGACGGCGCTCGCCATGTGGCTCAACACCGGGCTGCTGGCCGTCTCGCTGAAACGGCGGGGCATCTTCGCGCTCGACGCGCGCTGCCGGGCCCGATTGCTTCGCGCGGGCCTTGCCAGCTTGCTCATGGCGGGCGCGCTGTGGGCCGGGGCGTTCGCGATGGGCGGCTGGTTCGACGCGGGGCCGGCCCTGCGCATCGCCGGCCTGGTGGTGCTCGTGGGCGGCGGCCTGGTGCTCTATGGCCTGCTGGCACTGGCGCTCGGCGCCGTCCGCCTCGGCGAGATCCGTGCCTGGCTCGGCCGCAGCTAGGGATCGCCGCACGGCCGTTCGTCGCGGGAGGCCGCCGGCCGGTCGGCCTTGACCGCGGCGGGGCGAGCGGCGATAACGCCGCGGTGCCGGGGCCGCTCCGGCGTGGCCTGGCGGTTTGGAGACCCGCTCATGAAGCGCATTTTCTCGGGCGTGCAGCCCACGGGGAACTTGCACCTCGGCAACT
>JAZFZX010000409.1:0-2333 GCA_036444135.1 Kiloniellales bacterium
GCGAACATCATGCGCCTCCTGCGCGGCGAGGAACCCAAAATCGGGGGGCGAAAATGACGGCACTGAAATTACAATGATAGCGATCTTGAAGTGCGTGGATAATCAACTTATGATTTCATATGCCTCGGTTTGAAGCCGACCCCGCCGATGGGCGCACATGGACGCAAGAAGAGCGGCTTGCCTGCTTGAGGCTCGGCCGCAGCGAGAACGTCGGGCCCATCACCTACCGCCAGCTCCTGGCCCGCTACGGAACGGCCGAGGCCGCGCTGGCGGCCCTGCCCGAGCTTGCGCGGCGCGGTGGCCGCCGCGGCCCGATTCGCGTGTATCCAAAGGCAGCCGCCGAGCGTGAACTGGAGGATCTCGAGGCTGCCGGCGCTCAACTGTTGTGTCAGGGACAGGCCGCCTATCCGGCCGCGCTCGCCGCAACCGACGATGCGCCGCCCGTGGTCACCCTGCTGGGCCAGGCCGATTTTTTGGAACGCCCTGCGATTGCCGTCGTCGGCGCGCGCAACGCGTCGGCCAACGGCCGCCGGTTGGCACGCCAACTGGCGTCCGATCTGGGCCAGGCCGATTATCTCGTCGTGTCAGGCATGGCGCGTGGCATCGACGCGGCCGCCCACCAAGGCGCTCTGGACAGCGGCACGGCTGCCGTGCTCGCCGGGGGAATCGACGTTGTCTATCCAGAGGAAAACCGCGGCCTGTACGAAGAGATCGTCGAACGCGGCGTCGTCCTGTCGGAAATGCCGCTGGGCACGGTGCCTCAGTCGCGGCATTTTCCGCGGCGCAACCGTTTGATCTCCGGTCTCTCGCTCGGCGTGGTGGTGGTTGAAGCGACTCCGCGATCGGGTTCCCTGATCACGGCGCGCCTGGCTCTCGAACAAGGGCGCGAGGTCTTTGCCGTGCCCGGGTCGCCGCTCGATCCCCGCGCGCGCGGCTGCAACAATCTGCTGCGCCAGGGCGCCGTGCTGGTCGAGAGCGCGGAGAACGTGACCGAGGCCCTGCGGGGCATGCTGCGCACACCCCTCGAACAACCGCCGGTACGGCAATTCATGGGACCGGGACCGGGCGAAATGGCGCCGCTCGCCGACGAAAGCGAACTCTCCGAGGCCCGGCAGACGGTCGAAGACCTGCTCGGTCCCAACCCGGTGACGATCGACCAGCTGGTCCGGACGAGCGAGCTTCCGCTGGCCGTTCTCATGGAGAGCCTGCTCGAGTTGGAGCTCGCCGGCCGGATCGAGCGTCAGGCGGGTCAAAGGGTGGCGATCGCCGCGCGGGCCGCCGAGGGCGGCGAATAACGGCGGCGGCCGCCCCCGCCAATCGCCATAACAGGGGTGCTCCCCGCCTCCATGGGGTGGTTCCAAGGGTTTTGGGCTTTCCGAGAGATACCGGATATCGTAGGGTTGCCGTTCTGTGCGTGTATATCTAGTGGCGCGGCAGTCTTCACGGGACAACCATCGGCGCGGCTGTGTGGAACGGACGGCCGCCGCCCGCAAGCCCTTCGGGCGGCAGGCAGGGAAGAAATCATGCATGTCATCGTCGTGGCATCTCGCAAAGGCGGGGCGGGCAAGACCACATTAGCGGGACATCTGGCGGTTCAGGCGGAACGGCAGGGCAACGGGCCGGTCGCTTTGTTGGACACCGACCCGCAAGGCAGCCTGGCGGACTGGTGGAACCTGCGCGCCGCGCCCGCCCCGCACTATCTTCACACCACGATGGACGAGCTGCCACACGGCATTGCGCAACTGCGCGAGCAGGGCTTCGCGCTGTTGATCGTCGACACGCCCCCGGCCCTGACGACCGCCATCGGCGATGTCATCGGGCGCGCCGACCTGGTCGTGATTCCGATACGGCCCAGCCCCCACGACCTGCGCTCGGTCGGGACCACGGTCAAGCTGGTCGAACATTTGGGCACGCCGCTCATCTTCGTCGTCAACGCCGCGCCGCCGCGGGCGCGCATCACCGCCGACGCCATTACGCTCCTGTCCAGGCACGGCCCGCTGGCGCCCTCCATCATCCATCAGCGAGTCGATTTCGCGAGCAGCATGATCGATGGGCGAACCGTCATGGAGGTGTCGGGAAAATCGCGCTCAGCGCTGGAAATTGCGGCGCTTTGGAGTTATCTGAAGGACCGGCTCCAAGGTTCGGTGCGGCGCACCGCCATGCCTGCCCTGCCGGGCGTCGCCGCTGAGGAGGGAGCCGCGCCGGCCATAGGCGCCAGCGGAGCCTGACATGACCGAGCCATCGAACAAGGGCGCCAAGGGGCCGATCCTGGCGAAGAAGGGAACGGCACAGCCGCTGACGCCGCCTGCTGACGCAGAGCCGGAGGAGGCGCC
>JAZFZX010000410.1:0-5704 GCA_036444135.1 Kiloniellales bacterium
GTGTTGCCGGTGGGGTCGAAGGGCGGGGCGACCTCCACCACGTCGCCGCCGACGAGATTGAGGCCGCTCAAGGCGCGAATCATGATCTGCGCCTCCAAGACGTTGAAGCCACCGCATTCGGGCGTTCCGGTGCCCGGCGCATAGACCGGGTCCAGGCCATCCACGTCGAAGCTGATGTAGGTCGGCCCGTCGCCCACCACCCGGCGGGCCTCCTCGGCGATGGCGTTGGGGCCGCGCTCGTACAGCTCCTCCATATAGACGACCCGCATGCCCGTCTCGTGGCTGTAGCTCCACACCTCCGCATCGTTGAGCGGGCCGCGGATGCCGATCTGAATGGTGCGCTTGGGGTCGAGCAGGCCTTCCTCGGCGGCCCGGCGGAAGGGTGCGCCGTGATGAAACTTGGAACCCAGGTAGTCGTCGCCGGTATCGCAGTGGGCGTCGAAGTGCACCATGCCGATCGGCCGATCCTTCGCGATGGCGCGGAAAATAGGCAGGGTCACGGAATGATCGCCGCCCGCCGAGACGGGGACGACGCCGGCTTCGTGAACGCCCGTGAAAAACGACGCGATCTCGTTCAGCGCGCCCTCCAGTTCGAAGGGTCTCTGGACCCAGGCGTCGCCGGCGTCGGCGATTCTGCAGAGTGAATAGGGGTCGATGCCGGTGGCTTGGTTGACCTTGCGCATCATGCTCGACTGATTGCGGATCTCGCGCGGGCCGTGGCGGGCGCCCGGCCGGTTGGTGACACCGCCGTCGAACGGCACGCCGACGAGCGCGATGTCCAGACCCGCCGGGTCCTCGCTGTAAGGCGTTCGCATGAAGGTGGCGAGGCCGGAATAGCGGGGCCGGACCATGGGGTCCTCGAACTCGGGATAATCGTCGGGCATGGATTGGTCCTTCTCGTGCGCGGGCCCGGTGCCCGTGCGGCCGGTTCTCAGAGACATTCTATACCGATGACGCCGCGCGTGTGGAGCACCCTGTCACCGCTGCCGGCCCCTGGGTTCGTGGCATCAAGTGGCGGGCGCCGCCCGTGGGGCATCGCCCGACGTAATTCGAAGCTCCTTAAGCGGTGCCCGCGCGCTCTACATCGCCGGCGAGGGCCGCGATGAAGGCGCCCGCCTCGGCGATCCAGCCGAACAGATGGGATTCGCCTTGAATGAGGGCGAGGCTGGCGTCGTGCAGCCGCCGTTCGTAGGCGGCGCAGCCGTCGGCCAGGGTCAGGCAATGAAAGCCGCGGTCTACGGCGTCGCGCAGGCTCGAGTGCACGCAGCACTGCGTGGTCACGCCGGTGAAGACCAGGTGCGTGACGCCCGCCGCGTGCAGACGGTCCTCCAGTTCCGTGCGGTAGAAGGCGCTGTAGCCCGGCTTGTCGATGACCGTCTCGCCCGGTGCGGGCCGGCACTCGGGAATGAAGTCATGGCCGGGCTCGCCGCGAATCAGAAAACGCCCCAGCGGCCCCGGCTGCCCGACCCAGCTCTCTTCGCCTTTGGCGGGATGAACGTCGCTCAGGTCGGGCGCGTAGCCCTCGCGGGTATGAATGAGGCGAATCCCGGCGGCGCGGGCCGCGACCGCGGCGCGCTGGAGGACCGGCACGATTACCTGCAGCTCGCCGATGGCCTCGCCCCGCTGGGCGCAGAGCCCTTGGGGATCGAGAAAGTCCCGCTGCATGTCGATCACCAGCAAGGCCGTCCGGCGCGGCACTAGAGTAAAGGTCCGGCCGGCCCAGCACGGCACCTGACGATGTTCTTCCGGCCTCGGCATAGCACCGCTTCCTCTGGCAGGCCCCGAGCTTATCGGTTCAGCTGCCAATATCGCAGAAAATTGGGCCGGGCGCCGCCTTCCAAAAACCGGGCCGCGGCCGCGCGGCTCACAATTTGGCCGAAATGCGGTCACGTCCCGGCCACAAAGATGGCGTCTTTTCGACCGACCCATGCCCGGCCCGACCATCACGCCGCAATGGTGTGGCCGGGCAACAGCGTCAAGTCTTGCACCCATGTCCATAGCCTTCTCATGAGGAGATCGAGCCATGCTTCGTGCAGCAACCCTTTCTTTTGTCGCCGTCCTAACGCTCACCGCGCCGGCGGCCGCGGCCGCGCCGGAGATCACGCGCGACGGCCTGATCACGGCGGTCACCGTATTCCGCGACCGCGCGGAGGTCGTCCGCACCGTGGAGCTTGCCTTGCCCGCGGGCCAGAGCACGGTCGTCGTGCCCGGCCTGCCGGCGGGTCTCATCGCCGATTCCGTGCGGGTGCGCGGCGCGGCGGCCGGTGACCTGCTGATCCGCTCCGTCGAAACCCGGCAACGCTTCACCGAAGATCTGGTGCACGCCGAAGAGCGGCGGCTTACCGCCGAGATCGAGGCCCTGCAGGACCGCCGCCGGGCGCTCGACGACCGGGTGCAGGCGTCCCGTATTCAGCTCGCCTTCGTGCAGGCCCTCGGCCACAAGGTGCCGCAGATTGCCAGCCAGAATCTGGTCGAAGGACAGCTCGATCCCGAGGCCTGGCAGAAGACCTTGAGCCTGGTCGGGGAGGGGGCGGCCAAGGCGCTCGACGAAATCCGCACGGCCGAGATCGAAAAGCGCGCCGTCGACCGCCAGATCGCGCAGATCCAGCAACGGCTCAATCAGGTGCGCACCGGGCGGTCCGCCACCCTCGAAGCGCGCATCAACGTCGCGGCGGACGCGCCTGCGGAGGCCCGCCTGGAGCTCGTCTATCAGTTGGCCGGGGCATCGTGGCGGCCGCTCTATGACGCGCGGCTCGACAGCGAGACCGGGAAGACGCAATTGGTCCAGATCGGCGAGGTCCGCCAGCGCACCGGCGAGGACTGGTCGAACGTGCGGCTCACGCTGTCGACGGCGCTGGCCGGGCGCAGCGCCCGGTTGCCGGAGCTGGGAACCTGGTTCGTCGATTTCCTGACCGCCCAGCAGCTCGGCGGCTCGTTCAGTGATCTGTCCAACCGCGAGCTCTTGGCGTTGTCCGAGCTGAATAAGCTGAACGAAGGGCTAGGCGAGTCCCTATACGCCGCGGACGCGGCCAGCAAATCGGCGGCGGCCGGGGAGCCCGTCGCTCAAAGCGCGGCGGTTCCGATGACGGCACAGGTCGCGGCGGGCGAATTCGCGGCCCAGTACCTGATTCCGGGCGAGACCGACGTGCCGGCCGACAACAGGCCCCACAAGTTCGTCATCGCCGAACATGAATTCGAGGCCCGCCTCGCGGTCCGTACGGTGCCGAAGGTCTCGCCCCAGGCCCACCTGTTCGGCGAGATCACCTACGACGGCGACGACCCGTTGCTGCCGGGCCCGGTCGCCGTGTTCCGCGACGAGGCCTTCGTGGGCACCAGCGCGATCGGCCTGCTGCGCCCGGACGAGACCTTCAAGCTCTCCTTCGGCGTGGACGAGAAGGTGCGCGTGGCCTACCGCCTCGAGACCGGCGAGCGCTCCCGCCAAGGGCTGATCAGCAAGGACCAGCGGGTCGAGCGGCGCTGGCTCATCGAGATCGCAAACTTCCACCGCCGGCCCATACAGGTGGCCGTGCTCGACCAGCTTCCGGTGCCGCGTGACGAGCGGATCGAGGTGGAGTTGCTGGACGACACCACGGAACCGACGGAGACCGACGTGGAGGACCGCAAGGGCGTGCTCGCCTGGACCTACGACTACGAGGCGGGCGAAGAGCGTACGATCCGTTTCGGCTATGCGATCACCTTCCCCGAGGGCCAGTCGGTGGTGGGCTTCTAGGCCGCCTGCCGGCTCTGGTGTCCCCTGGCGGGGCATCAAGCGCCGTACGGAATGAGCAGGGAGGTCAGTCCTTCAATGGGGAACGCCAGAGGCCTCGAGAACATCGACAAAATGGGCCAGGATTTCCGCATCTTTGTAGGATTGATCCCTCTGCCATTCTCCGATCGTGAAACCGGAGTTGGCTTTGAGTATGTCCTGGCAGACGTCGCGGGCCTCATCTCTCCGACCGCTATCGAATAGCGCGGCGGCCAGAAGTACGGGCTCTATCACGCCTGGATCATTGTCCCGCCAGATACGTAACTGATCCGTCGCCTGATCGAGATTGCCACTCAGGTAATGGGCGCGCCCAAGGTTCACCCGATACCAATTGGGATAGATGGGGCAGAGCCGCATGGCTTGCTCGAGAAGGCCAATAGCGTCGACTGGCCGGCCGCAGTGACTGAGGGCCATGCCTGATATCGCAAGGACGAACGATTGACCCACGGCGCGCTCAACGGCTTCATCGGCGAGCCGTTCCGCATCGTCATAGGCGCCTTCCTGCATGGCTGTCATGGCCAGAAGCGCGAAGGGCTCGGCGGCGTCGGGATCAAGTTCGTGCGCCCGATTTGCCGCCTCGCGAGCCTTGGCCAATGAGTCGGCCACCGTACGGCTCCAGTGGTGGCGGCCATCGCTCCAATGCGCCCAACCCATCTTGCACCAGGCGAAGGCATAATCAGGGTCGATCTTGAGGGCCTGCTCGAGCAGCTTTCGAGCCTTTTCGGTGTCTTCGCGGACATGGCGGTCGATGAGTTCGGCGGCGCAGAAAGAGAGCTCCCAGGCCGCGAAATTCTGAGTGCCACTCGCCCACATCCGCGCTTGTTCGCCGTCCGTCAGCTCGATCTGAAGGGCTGCCGTAATCTCGCGCGTGATCTCGTCCTGGACCGCGAAAATGTCCGAAAGCTCGCGATCGTACCGCTCCGCAAAAATGTGCAATCCGGTTTCGGCATCGATCAACTGCGCGGTTACGCGCACGCGGCCGCCCGACCGCCGTACGCTGCCTTCGAGGACGTAACGTACGCCCTGTTCCTGGCCCACTTGGCGGATATCGACCCTTTGGTCCTTATAGACGAAGGTCGAACTGCGGGCGACGACGAAGAGCCGCTTGATCTTGGAAAGTGCCGTGATGATGTCCTCGGTGATACCGTCGCAGAAGAGCTCCTGCTCCGGATCTCGGGACATGTTGCTGAAGGGCAAAACCGCAATCGAAGGCCGTTCGGGCAGCGGCAGCGCGTCACCTTTCGCCGCCGTACCGACGTCCGGAACCAGCCCGTCTGCCGTCCATTGCCAGGCCCTTATCTTGCGGCCGATGTTCTTGAGGGATTGTTCTCCCAGGTCTTGAAACCCCAACTCCAGCCTCGTCGCAACGGCTTGATACACCAAGTCCGAAATGCAGACGCCGCCGGGCTCTGCGACCGCCTCCAGCCGGGCCGCAACGTTGACACCGTCGCCCAGTATGTCCTCGCCATCGGGCACAACATCGCCGAGATTGATTCCCATGCGGTAGCGAATGCGGCGCTCCTCCGGCACATCTGCTCCTCGATCGATGATGCTTTGCTGCATCTCCACCGCACAGCGGACGGCATCTATGGCACTGACGAATTCCACCAATAGACCGTCGCCGGTCGATTTTACGATCCGG
The DNA here is from genome assembly GCA_036444135.1 of Kiloniellales bacterium. Taxonomy (GTDB): domain Bacteria; phylum Pseudomonadota; class Alphaproteobacteria; order Kiloniellales; family JAKSDN01; genus JAZFZX01. Next base: position 5,409 of record JAZFZX010000410.1, read on the forward strand.
CCGCCATGCTCTTCGATCTTGGGGTCGATCAGATCGTGGCGATAGGCTTTTTGGCGCGCGATCGTGTCGGACTCGTCGGCAGCCATGAGGCGGCTGTAGCCGACCATGTCGGTCGCAAGAATGGCTGCGAGACGGCGTTCCATCTCCACTCTCCGGATCAGGAGATTAGCGGGCTGGATAGCAAGAATCCAGCGGCCAGGGTGGTCTTGCCTGCCCCCGGCGGGAAATCACGTTATTGTTATTCCGCTTTCTCGGCGACAACCGCGAAGATTGCCCTTGAATTGAGCCAATTCGAT
>JAZFZX010000411.1:0-3668 GCA_036444135.1 Kiloniellales bacterium
ACCGCCCGCGCGAACCGGCCAAGGCGCGATGCAGTCCGGCACGGGCTCTCCAACGATCCGCACGCCCCGGATGAGGCGCCGGATGCCCCGGCGCGCGATCTCTCGCAACGCGTCCCGGCCCATGAACTCGATCGGCGAATCCAGGGAACAATAGCGATCCAGTCCGCATTCGAGCGGATTGTTGTCTCGCGTCATGTCGTTGCCGTAGGAAAGAAGGCCCCCTTCGATCCGCTCGATCAGGTTCGGGCAACCGGCTCGAACCTCTAGAGGCTGTCCAGCCTCCCAAAGTGCGTCCCAAAGCTCGGCGCCGAGAGCCGGTTCGTCGAGATAGATCTCGAAACCGCTCTGCTTGCTCCAGCCCGATCGCGCCACCACCAGCGAATGGCCGCGCAAGGTCATGGTCTTGAACCGGAAGAAGCGGATCGCCCGCACCTCTTCACCGAAGACCGATGCCATCAAGTCGTCCGCCTTCGGCCCCTGTACGGCGAGCGGCCAGACATCCGGCTCCTCAACGCCGACATTCAACCCGAGTCCGAACGCCAGACCCTTGGCCCACAGCAGGACGTCCGAATCTGCTATGGAGAGCCAGAACCGGTCCTCTGCCAGCCTCAGGACCACCGGATCGTTGATCATGCCGCCAGTCTCATCGACAAACGGTGCGTAAAGACACTGGCCGATTGCTGCATGAGAGAGATCGCGCGGCGTCATGAGCTGAACCAGCCGCGCCGCATCCGGCCCCCGGACTTCGACCTGGCGCTCGCAGCTGACATCCCAGAGCTGAACATGCTTCTTCAGATGCCGGTAATCCTGGTCCAAAGAGCCGAAGGATGTCGGCAAAAGCGTGTGGTTGTAGACCGTATAGCCCGTCACACCCTGCGCCTCCACGCGTGGCGAGTAGGGCGTGTGCCGCGTTCGGCGGGAAACGAAAAGGGCAGGAGCGGACAACATCGGCGTTCCCTGTTTTTCCTCGTCATGGGCGAGCGTGCCAGAGCCCGCAGCGCAGGGGTGGTTTGCCTCTGATGAAAGATTAGCCGAGCGCCAGGTCAGAATCTATGTGCAGCACGAAGATACGAATGCCGCCACTCGGCCAATGGCGGACTCTCAGAAGGCCAAGCCATCAGGCCCGCTACCCCCCAAACGGACATCGGTGCGCCGTGTGCCGATCGCCGCGTCAAAGCGGACTTGGCGACGCGCCCCGGGAGGTTGCGCCGATCGCCGTCCCGATCGGGGGATGGCGCCCGGGTTCGGCGGGCCGGCGGCATCAGCGCGTCTCCAGGACGGAGAGCAGCACGCTTTCGATCATGCCGCCGCTGTGGTCGTTGATCTCGCCGCCGCCGTAGCGCGCGAGCGCCGCGAAAAACTGCCGGTCGCCGGTACCGAAGCGCCGGTATGACGGCGTGTCCACGAACAGAGCGGAGACGCTCCGCTCAGCGCCGCTGCGGGCATAACTGCGGGCGAGGTCCAAGGTCTGGCGCTCTTCGTCGCGATGCGGCGCGGCATCGCCGATCACGATGACCGACTGCTTCGCCCCCGGCCTGAGCGGCAGCGACAAGGCCTCGCGCAGGCCCAGATAGACGGCCTCTCGCGGCGTCCTGCTACTGCTCGTGGCATGTCTCAGCCAGTCGACGAAATCCTGCACCCTGGCCATGGCGGTGGCCGTCGACGTCGGCGGCAGGCTGCGCACGTACCAGCCCGAGCGGATGTCGTAGTCGCGGTAGGCGACCACCGCGACCCTCAGCGAGGGCACCAGCCGTTCGAGGACCCGCACGATCCCGGACATCGAGAGGCTGAGGTCGCGGATCACGGGGCGCATGCTGGCGGTGGTGTCGATGACGAACACCAAATCCAGGCTATCGATGATGCGTTTGTCGTAGGCCTGTTCCAGGTTCGCCGCGAGGCGTTCGTCCTGATCGGCCCGATCGACCGACTGGCGGGCCGCGCGCGCCATTTCCGCCGCTTCCGAGCGTTGCTCGGACGCGTCTGCTTCCAGAGCCGCCGCCTGCCTCGCGATGGCCGCGGCGGCGGCCTGTTCCGCCGCAACCGCCCGGCGCATGCCCTCGAGCTCGGCCTGCATCTCTTCGGCCGAAACCTTGACGTCGGCCAGCTCCGCGTTGGCCTCGAAGGTCTTGCGGTAATAAGGCATCAGCATGACCGCGATCAGCACGAAGACGCCGGTCGCCGTGGCCAGCACGTCGAGCGCCGACAGGTTGAACACCACCAGGTCTCGGTTGCGCCGCTTCATGGCTGCCGTTGCCTCGCTTTACGCCTCTGCGTCGACCCGCGTCGCCGTCAATTCGATGCGACCGGCCGTGATCTTTTGACCGTCGGTGAGCACCACGGGTTCGAACGGCACCAGAGGCTCGCCATCCAACCAAGTGCCGTTCAGGGACGAAAGGTCCTCGACCGTCACGCCTTCGGCGGAGCGGGACAGGCGAAAGTGCCGGCCCGAAATGCTGGCCTCGTCGATGACCCGTTCGCACAGCTGCGGATGCCGGCCCACCGTGATGCCCGGATAGGCGTTGGTCAGCTCCATCTGACCGATCGTCAGGACCAGCGGCTTGCCGGCGGTGTCCTCGCCGGCCAATCGCCAGGCGCTCTCGATACCCTGCGGCTCACTCTCCATAGCCCCTCTCCCCGCGTTCCCAGCTGACCGTGTCGTCCAGCACGGACAGCAGCACGCTTTCCATCATTTGTCCCCGGTGCTCCACGAAATCGCCGTCGCCGGCCTTCGCCAAGCGCTGAAAGAATTCCCGCCCCTGCGAGCGTTGGCCGGTAAAGATGGCGGACACCCGCCGGGAAAATCCCTTGTCTGGCGGCGAATCCGTGAAGGCGGAGGCCGTCGCGAAGGCCCGCGCCCGATCTTCCGGGTGCGTCGGTGCGTCGCCCACAACCACGATGCGGCCTTCCGCCTTTTCGCGCCACTCCATCTCGGTGCCGATTCGGAGCGCCCGCGCCACGGGCTCCGGATAGTCGCCGCCGCCGCTCGCCTCGAGCTGCCCGACAAACCTTTGAATTTGGCCGAGGTTGCCGCCGCGCATGGGCGTCAGCGGAAAGGTCCGCGCCATGTACTCGTCGCCGCGGTCCTTGAAGGCGACGAACCCCACGTTGAGGCTCGGCGCCAGGCGGCCGAGCACGCGGACCAGCCCCAGCAGGTTCGCCTGCACGTCCTTGATCTCGTCGTCCATGCTGCCGGTGGCGTCCATGACGAACACCAGGTCGAGGTCGGGCATGGCGAAGTTGGCGTCGGGGCGCGACTGAATGCTCGCCATCTTTTCGGCGGCGGAGCTGGCCCGCTTCTGCGCCAGATCGCGGGCGCTGCCGGCATCGGCAACGGCGGCTTCGGCGCCCGCGAGTGTCGCCTCGGCACGTCTCTTTCTGGCCTCCGCGGTGGCCCGGGCTTCGGCCGCCGCAGCCGCCACCTGCCGCGCCTGCTCAAAGGCCTCGCCAAGGGCCGCGAGCTCGGCCCGTGCGCCTTCCAGGTCCGCCTCCTGCGCCGGCCGCTTCAGGTAATAGGGAAACAGCAAGATGGCGATCAGCACGAACACGCCCAAGGCCGAGGCGAACAGGTCGAGCGCCGAGATGCTCAGCCCTTCGAGCCGCCGCCTGGGCTTCAGCAACATGGCCGGTCACCCCGCGTAGAGGCGGTTGATCAAGTTGTCGAGGCAGTA
>JAZFZX010000412.1:0-3838 GCA_036444135.1 Kiloniellales bacterium
AACCGCGGCCGCGGGGTCTGGCCATACGGGATCGCGGAGATCCGCGATACGACCGGCCGGGTGCTGTACCGCCGACGGGGCGGCGGACCGGGCCATGTGGTCGGCGGGGCCGCCGTAGACCGGATGACGGATCTGATGTACGCGACCGTCGAGTGGGGCACCGGCAAGGCGGCCAAGATCGGCCGTCCGGCGGCGGGCAAGACGGGCACCAGCCAGGACTTTCGCGATGCCTGGTTCGTCGGCTTCACGCGCGAATTGGTGGCCGGTGCCTGGTTCGGAAACGACGGTGGGGAGCCGATGAAAAACGTCACCGGCGGCGGCCTGCCGGCTCAGCTGTGGGGCCGCGTCGTGGGCCGGGCTTTGGCGGGCCGGCCGCCGCAGCCCTTGCCGGGCGGCGCGATCGAAATCGCCGTGACGGGCGACGTGGAAGGCTTTCTGGAACGCCTGGTGCGCCGTTTGACGGGTGAATCGGGCGAGGCGCCTGCGGCCGAATACGGCGCGTTTCCCCAGAATCGAAAATCGGACCGCTGAGCGGCCCGAACGAACAGCGGCGCGGAGCCAAAGCCATGAAGAAAAGTACCACGGAACCTTTTATGCCGGCCGACGATTACGGTCGAAGCCTGGCGGGCTTCGGCGTCAATCTGCTGGTCCGGAAGATCGATCCCGTCCTCGCGTTCGTGACCGAGGTCCTGGGCGTCGAGGTGGTTTACGCGGACCCCGATCTCGCGGTCCTGCGCCACGGCGGCCACGAGTTCATGCTGCACGCCGAGCACACCTACGACGACCGGCCGATGGTGGCGCGCACGCGTGTGGCGAATCAGCGCGGCGCGGGTTGCGAGCTGAGGCTCTACGACATCGACCCCGACGCCGCCGAGGGCCGCGCACGAGCCCTGGGCCATGAGGTGCTCGCGCCCTCCGAAGACAAGCCGCACGGCCTTCGCGAGTGCTATCTGGTCGATCCCGAGGGTTATGTCTGGGTGCCAGCCCGGGCATTGCCGCCCGAGACGGACCAAGACTAATCAGAGCACATTCCGTTCAAACGGAACCGGCTCACTCCACGTAATTGGATGACTTTTTAGCCGTAGCGGTGCAGCTCGGGCCCATGTGCTCGGAGCCACTGCCGTGGCGCGTCCACCGACGGGGTCAGGTCCGTGACCAGCGCCCAGAATTTCGCACCGTGGTCGTGATGCATCAGATGCGCGACCTCGTGGGCGACTACGTAGTCCAGAACCTCCTCCGGCGCCAGGATGAGCCGCCAGGAGAAGCTGAGCCCGCCGTCGGACGAACAGCTTCCCCAGCGGCTCCGCGTGTCGCGCAGGCTGATGCGGGCAATGGGCCGGTCCAGGCGGCCGGCCTTGTCGTGGGCGCGTTCGGTGAGCGTCGCGCGCGCCTCGCGCTTGAGGAAGTCGCGGACCCGGCGTGGCAGGTGCTCGGCGAATCCCGAGACCCGGATCACGCCGGCGTCCCGCCACACGCCGCGCCGGGCGGCGGGGTCGTGCACGATCACGTGCGGCTGGCCCAAGACGGGCACTGTTTCGCCGGGGGCGAAGGGAATGCGCGGCGGCAGACCATCCAGTTGTTGCAGGATCCACCGCCGCTTTTCTTCGGCGAACGCCAAGCCCTCGGACAGCGGCACGCGCGCCGGAAGCGACAGGCGAAAGGTGCCCTCGGCCGGATCGAGGCTCAGCGTGATGCGGCGGCTGCGCCGCTCACGGCGCACCCACAGCGCCACTTCGCGATCCTTGAACCGCAATATCTTGGGCTTTATCGGGCGGCGAGTCACACATGTGGTATAACCCTGGCGCGAGACCGGAGCAAGGCGCCACGCCGCCGCGGGCCGGGCGGGGCGCCCGGTGGTCAGGCCCCGGTCTTGTGCCCGGCTTCGTGATCGAGCAGCGCCCGCTTGCGTTTCAGCCCCCAGCGATAGCCGCCCAGCGCGCCGTCCTGGCGCACCACGCGGTGGCAGGGCACGATCATCGGCACGGGGTTGGTGGCGCAGGCCCGCCCGATGGCGCGCTGGCCGTGCGGCAGGCCGAGCCGCTGGGCGATCTCGGAATAGGTGCGGGTTTCGCCGTAGGGAATGGCGATCAGCTCCTGCCAGACGCGCCGCTGGAAAGCCGTCGCCTGGACGTCGAGCGGCAGGTCGATATGCGGCGTCTCGCCCGCCAGGTAGGCGATCAGGGTGCGCAACCCCGGGGCCACGCCCGCGTCGTCGCGGATCAGGGACTCGGCGGCGGGAAATTCGTCCTCGAGCACCGCCACCAGCGTGTCGTCGTCATCGCCCAGCGATACGAAGCAGATGCCGGCCTTGGTCGCCGCCACCAGCAGGCGACCGAGGGGCGAGTCGACGATGGCATAGACGATGTGCGCACCGCGGCCGCCCTGGGCATAGGTCGCCGGGGTCATGCCAAGCTGCTGGTCGGCCACCTCGTAGATCCGGCTCGACGAACCGTAGCCTGATCCATAGGTAGCGCCGGCGATCGACTCGCCGCGCTTCAGTTCGCTGCGGAATTTGCCGCTGCGCTTGGCGTCGGCATAGTCCCGCGGCGAAACGCCCATGATCTTGCGGAACAGCCGCTGCAGGTGCCAGGGGCTGACACCGAGGTGGTCGCCCAGTTCGGCCAGCGTCACCCGCTCGCCCTCGCGTTCGTCGATATAGGCGCAGGCGCGCTCCACCAGCGCCAGTTGGTGGGTTCGGATGCTTCCGCCCGCCCGGGCGCCGTGCTGCTCGCTCGTCATCTGCATGTCCATGCGATCGGTCCTTCACCGTATGTTCCGGATGCAACATGTAGCCACGCCGCCCACCGTCTTCTATCCGAAGCTTGCGCTATACGTTGCGGTCCGGCACCGCCGGTGAGACCATCGCCTTTGCTGTCTCGATGAAAGCCTACGCCATGAAGATCGTGCAAGTCACCGATACCCATCTGGTAGGCCCCGGACAATCGATCTACGGGATCGATCCGCGCGCCCGGCTCGACGCCTGCTTCGCCGACATCAACGCACGCCACGGCGACGCGGCCTTCTGCGTGCTGAGCGGCGATCTGACCGACAGCGGGGAGGCGGCCGCCTACCGCGAGCTGCGCCACGCGCTCTCGGCGCTCCGCTTGCCATACTACGTGATGATCGGCAACCACGACAGCCGGCAGACCCTGCTGGAGGCCTTGCCGGAGACACCGGCCGACCCGGACGGCTTCGTCCAGTGCGCCCTGGACACGCCCGCGGGGCGCGTGCTGCTGCTCGATACCGTTGAGGCGGGCCGGCACGACGGCGTGTTCTGCACGGCGCGGGCGGATTGGCTCGCGGGGCAGCTCGACGAGGCCGATGACGGGCCGGTTTACATCTTCATGCACCATCCGCCGTTCGATATCGGCATCCCGTCGCTCGACCGTATCCGGCTCGCCGATCCGGAGGCCTTCGTCCGGGCAATCGAGGGGCGGGGCAACCTGCGTCACATCTTCTTCGGCCACGTGCACCGGCCGGTCAGCGGCTCGTGGCGGGGCATACCTTTTTCCGCGCTGCGCGGCACAGCCCATCAGGTGGCGCTCGACTTCCATACCGAATCGCCGATCCCCAAGATCCACGAGCCGCCGGCTTACGCCGTCATTCTATTGGAAGCCGAGCGCACCGTGGTCCACCTGCACGACTATCTCGGCCACGCGCCAATCGAAGGCGCAGTCTCGCCGCCGCCGCCGGAATAATGCCACCGGAATTGGGGCGGGTGCTACCGGGTGATGATCTTCACTTTCTGCCCGGTGCGCAGGCCCGCGCGCGCGTCGAGCCCGTTGAGGACCAGGAAATGGTCCAGGGGGTCGTCCTCTACGGGCATGCGATAGGCGAT
>JAZFZX010000413.1:0-6537 GCA_036444135.1 Kiloniellales bacterium
AAGCGGACATCCGGCACCACACCCATTTATGTCTGCTTTCGGGGGTAAAGCCGACGTTCTGGCCTAACTCTCTGGATGTCTGCTTACAGCCACAAGCGGACATTCAAGCAGTCCGACAACCGCAGCATGGTGAGCTTCGCCTCGCCATTCGGCCCTCCACTGGTTGGACCCATCAATTCGTTCAAGCGCCCTGCGATAGAAGCGCCTACGATGTGCGGGCCTTGGGCAGCGACGCATTGAAGGGCTTCGGCAGGTGGGCTTCGGCGCCCGCCTTGATACAGCGGACGATGCTGTCCAAGATCACCGCGCCGGGCGACGTCATGAAGCTGCTGATGCAGCTCTCGCGGTCCAGCGCGCCGGTGTAACGATGAACGACAACCTTTTCACCCTTTTCCGCAGCCGCATGCCGCAGCCCGGCAAGGCCTTCATGGAGGCGCCGCAAGGCCGCACCATCAGCTATGGGGAGGTGATCGACCTGTCCGGCCGGTTCGCGCAGGTGCTTGTCGATTTGCGTGTCGCGCCGGGAGACCGGGTCGCGGTCCAGGTTGCCAAGAGCCCGGAAGCGCTGATCCTCTATCTCGCGTGCTTGCGCGCCGGCGCGGTCTATCTGCCATTGAATACCGACTATACCGGAGCCGAGCTGACGTATTTCCTGGCCGATTCCGAACCGACGGTGTTCGTCTGCGACCCGGCGAAAAGACTCGAACTGGAGGATATCGCGGCCGACGTGGGCGTGCCGCACCTGGAAACACTGGATGGAGACGGCGCGGGCTCGATCACCGACAAGGCCGCGGGCGCGGCGCCGGACTTTGCGGACCGGGCGCGTGGCAAAGACGACCTTGCGGCAATCCTCTACACCTCGGGCACGACGGGCCGCCCCAAGGGCGCCATGCTCACGCACGCCAATCTGGCGTCAAACGCCGAAACCCTTGCAGCCTATTGGCGCTTCTCGTCCGATGACGTGCTGCTTCACGCCCTGCCGATCTTTCATACCCACGGCCTGTTCGTGGCCACGAACGTCACGCTGATGGCCGGCGCGTCGATGATCTACCTGCCCAGGTTCGATATCGACGAGGTGCTCCGGCTGTTGCCCGAGGCGACGACGATGATGGGGGTGCCGACCTTCTATTCGCGCTTGCTATCGCGCCCCGACTTCACGCGGGATCTGGTCGGCCACATACGCCTGTTCGTATCGGGCTCGGCGCCGCTGTCGGCCGATACCCACAGAGCGTTCGAGGAACGCACCGGCCATGCCATTTTGGAGCGTTATGGCATGACGGAGACCGGCATGAACACCTCCAATCCATACGATGGCCCAAGGCGCGCCGGCACCGTCGGCTTTCCCCTGCCGGGCGTGGAGATCCGCATCGCCGACCGCGAGACGGGCCAAGCGCTCCCACAGGGCGAAGTGGGCGTGATCGAGGTGCGCGGATCCAATGTCTTCAAGGGCTATTGGCGCATGCCGGAGAAGACCGAGGCCGAGTTCCGCGGCGATGGGTTTCTCATCACCGGCGACCTCGGGCTGATCGACGGCCAAGGCTATGTCAACATCGTCGGCCGGGATAAGGACCTCATCATCTCGGGCGGGTACAACGTCTATCCGGCCGAGGTGGAGGCCGCGCTCGATGCCATAAAAGGGGTTGCGGAAAGTGCCGTGGTCGGCGTCGCGCACGCGGATTTCGGCGAGGGCGTGACGGCGGTGGTCGTGGTCCGCAGCGGGGCGCAGCTCACGGAAGAGGAGATCCGTAGGACGCTGCAGACGCACCTGGCCGGGTACAAGGTGCCGAAGCGCGTCTTCTTCGTGGATGAGCTGCCGCGCAACAAGATGGGAAAGATCCAGAAGAACGTGCTGCGGGAAAAATTCCAGGACGCCTATCGGTCGCCTTGAGGTTTGTGGTACGGCTGGCAGCGGTCGCGGCGGTTCCGGTCCGCGCGGCGCCGGTCACGCGATTTCAGACGCCAGGTACAGATGGTCTTCCAGGACCCTTACGGCTCTCTGCATCCCCGGCATACGGTGGATCACATCCTCAAGGAACCGCTCTATATCCACCGGCTGGAGGCCACGGACGACCGTGTCGTCGAGAGTCTGGAGGAAGTCGGCCTGGGCGCGTCCTTCCGGTTCCGCTTTCCCCATCAGCTTTCGGGCGGTCAGCGCCAGCGCATCGCGGTCGCCCGGGCGTTGATCATGGAACCGTCAGTGCTGCTCCTGGACGAGCCCACATCGGCGCTCGATGTCTCGATTCAGGCCGAGTTTCTGAACCTGCTGACCCGCTTACGCCGTGAGCACGACCTGACTTACATCCTGGTGAGCCACGATCTTGCCGTGGTCAGCCACATGTGCGAGCGTTTGGCGGTGATGCGTCTCGGCGAGGTGGTCGAGGATCTGGCAATCGAACGGTTGCGCCGCCACATGCCGACACACCCCTATACCCGACAGCTTTTCCAAGCGCCGCACGGCTACAATCGGGATTTCGTCGCGCAGCTGGTGGACGACCTCTGAAGCCATGACCCACGACCGTCCCGCCGCGCCGCGAGTCCTCACCGCAGCCGGGCGCTTTTCGGGGCCGCGCTCGCGGGCTTGGGACGTGACCGACCGCGCTGCCAAATTGGCGGCCGCCGGCGTGGACATCATCCAACTGGGCATCGGCGACCCGGATTTCGACACACCGGCCGCCATATCCGAGGCCGCGGTCGCCGCCTTGCAGGCCGGTCGCACGCACTATTCGCCCTTTGCCGGAGAGCCGGCCTTGCGGCAGGCGATCGCCCGCCGGGCCTCCGAGCAGCACGGCGTCGAAGTTTCCCCGGATCAGGTCGTGGTCTTTCCGGGCGCGCAATGCGCGCTCTTTGCCATCATGCTGTGTCTCGCCGAGGCGGGTGACGACATCATCCTTTTGGAGCCGGCCTACACGACCTATGACGCGGTCGCGCAGAGCGGTGGCGGCCGAGGCGTGCGTGTTCCGCTCGCCGCCGATAACGGGTTCCAGCCGGACGTGAGGCGGGTCGAGGCGGCGATTACGGAGAAGACCCGGGCCATTCTCATGAACACGCCGGGCAATCCGTCCGGCACGGTGTTCGACGCGGCGGCGTTGCAAGGCTTGGTCGAACTCTGCCGCCGGCATGGCATCTGGCTGGTCTCGGACGAGGTCTATTGGTCGCTGGTCTACGAGGGCCGGCATGTCTCGCCGCTCGCCCTTTCCGGCGGTGCGGAGGTGAGTTTTGTCGTCAACAGCCTCTCCAAGTCCCATGCCATGACGGGCTGGCGCCTCGGCTGGACGATCGCGCCGCGCGACCTGGCCCACCACCTGGGGGACTTGGCGCAGGGTCTCCTGTTCGGCGTGACTCAGTTCGTGCAGGACGCCGCCGTGGTCGCGCTCACCCAAGATCTGGCCGAGGTCGAGGCGATGCGCGAGATCTTCAGGCAGCGGCGCGACGCTCTCTGCGCCGGGCTCGCGGCGATCCCAGGGCTCGAGATCCACCAACCGTCCGGCGGCATGTTCCTGCTGGTCGATATCGGCGATCTCGGCTGCGACGGCGAGGTCTTCGCCAACGCGCTGCTGGACGAAGCCGGCGTCGCCGTCGTCCCGGGCTTCGCGTTCGGCGATTCCCTGCGGCATTGCGTTCGCATCGGCTTTTTGCGTGACGTTGAGGTTTTGGAGGAGGCCGTCCGCAGGATCGCCGCCTTCGTCGCAAGCCGGGCGACGGCGAAAGGGTAGGTGCTATGACGCACGACGGCCGCCAGCGAGAGCCCTTGTGGTGCGAGTCCGACTTGCCCACGGCCTCGCGCGACCCCGAGGTGTTGCGGCGCGACTTGGCCGAATACGGCTATTGCATCGTCGCGCGCGCCCTGGAGGGACAAGCCCTGGCGGCGGTCCAGGACCGCATCCGGGAGCAGGCCGCGGCCGAGCGCCACCTGCACGACAAGAAGAACCCGGCAAACCCGCAACAGGGCAATCAGTGGGTCGGGATGCTGCTGAACAAGGGCGCTGTCTTCTTCGAGCTCGTCCGGCATCCGATCACGGCGCCGCTGATCGAGCATCTGCTAGGGCGTGACTACCTGATTTCCTGTGTGGATGCGCAGATCCAGCTTCCGGGAAGCGATGTCATGCCGCTCCACACGGACCAATGGTGGATGCCGCCGCCGCAGGGCCCGGGGGCGCCGCATGAAACGCCGTCCGGCAGGGCGCGCAATCAAGGCCACTCCATTGATCCCACCCCGGACGGCGGGCCGATCGGCCCGGCGATGGTGGCCAACGCCATGTGGATGATCACCGATTTCACGGAGAGGAACGGGGCGACCCGTATCGTGCCGCGCAGCCACTTGAGCGGCCGGGACCCTGACCCCTCGGTGCCGCACCGCGTGTCGACGGTGGCGGCCACGGGGCCGGCCGGAACGGCCGTCGTCTTCGACGGGCGGCTGTGGCATGGGGCCGGCGCGAACGCGGGCCGGCAGCCGCGTTGCGGCATCACGGCAAACTGCTGCGGGCCGCAATGCCGGCAACTAGAGAACTACACCCGCGGCATGCGCCCGGAGGCTCTGTCGGCCTGCCCGCCGGAGATTCTGAAACGGCTCGGCTTCGCAACCTGGTCGAGCTACGGCCACACCGGCGACCCGGACACGGATTTCACGCAGCCGGGGGACGCTGGATTGGGCGAATTGCGGGACGATTCGGAAAGCGGTACCTGAACGAACGCGCTCCATTCCCGCACAAACGCCACCGCTGCCAATTCGATCAACGCCGCGTGGCGATGGAATCCGCGATGACGCAGAGCATCTCGAACATCAGGTTGGCCACGGTAACGCAGGTGATGCCCGTCGGGTCGAAACAGGGCGAGACCTCGCTGATGTCCGCCCCGACCAAGTCCTCACCGCGCAGCGAGCGCAGGATCACCTGAACGTCTCGTGGCGACAGGCCGCCGATCTCCGGCACGCCGGTGCCGGGGGCGTAGACCGGATCGAGGCCGTCGATGTCGAGCGAGATGTAGATCGGGCCGCCACCGAGCACTTCGTGGATCTTTTCGATCACGGCGGCGCGGCCCATCTCCTCGTATTCGTCCATGGTGATGATGGTGTAGCCGACATCGTAGCCGTACTGGATGTCGTGGTCGTCGAAACGGCTGCCGCGCATGCCAATCTGTATGACGCGCGCGGCATCCACCAGGCCCTCTTCGTTGCCGCGCCTGAGGAAGGTGGCGTGGTTGATCTTGGAGCCGCAGAGCTCATCCAGAGTGTCGGCGTGAGCGTCGAAGTGCAGCATGCCGACCGGCCGGTCCTTGGCCAGCGCCCGCAGGATCGGCAGCGGGATCGTGTGATCGCCGCCGCAGGCGATGGGAACGATGTTCGCGTCGTGCATCTGCTGGAAGAACGCCTGGATCGTTTCGATGGAGCGGTCCTTGTTCATGGGGTTGACCGGCGCGTCGCCGAGGTCGGCCACGTTGCAGATCTCGAAGGGCTTGATGCCGCTGGTCGGATGCACGCGGCGGATCAGCCGCGATGCCTCGCGCACGCCGGCCGGGCCCTGGCGGGCGCCGGTGCGGAAGTTCACCCCCAGATCGAAGGGCACGCCGACCAGGCCGACATCCACCAGCTCCGAAATCTCATGGCCGACGGTGCGCATGAAGGTGGCGTGGCCCGCGAAACGGGGGGTCACCGAAGGGTCGATGGGCTGAAAGTCTGGATTGCCTGCCATGGAACGTAACCTTCCTCGAACTCGGGTTTAGAGTGGGCTGCCGACGGTGAGATGAGTGCCGGCGTCGATGACCAGAAGCTGGCCGGTGATGGCGCGACCCCCCAGGGCGAACCAGCAGACCGCTTCGGCCACCTCGTCCGGCGACACCAGGTGCTTCAGGGGGGCGAACTCTGCGGCCCGGGCCTTGAAGGTCTTCATCTCTTCGTCGTTCAGCTTGCCTGACATCCAGCGGGTGTCGACGTAGCCCGGGCAGACGGCGTTGACCCGAATCTCGGGCGCCAGGGCGCTGGCCAGCGAGAGCGTCAAGGTGTTGAGCGCCCCCTTGGAGGCGGCGTAGGCCATGGACGAGCCCATGCCCGAAAAGCCGGAATGGGAGGACACATTCACGATGGAGGCGTAGGTGGACCGCTTCAGATGCCCGCTCGCCGCCCGGGTCAACTGGTAGGCGCCGGTGACGTTGACCGCGAAGATCCGGTCGAAATCATCCTTGCCGAGAGTGGCGAGGTCGCCCGGGTCGGCGAAGCGCGTGGTGCCGGCGTTGTTGACCAGCACGTCGATCGCACCCCATCGCTGGGCAGCCTCGTCCACCAGCGTCCGGCAGGCGTCGTCTTCGGATACATCGCCCTGCACCACCAGGGCCTCGGCGCCGGACTCCCGGCATCGTGCGGCTGTCTTCTCGGCTGCCTCGGCGCTCCGGGCGTAGTTGATCAGGACGTTGAACCCGTGCGATGCCAGCCGCCGGGCACACGCGGCCCCAATTCCCGTGGCGCTGCCGGAAACGATGGCGACCGGCCGGGTCGGCTCAGCGGTCATGACGCGTCATCCTGAAATCACTTGAGATCCTGACCCC
>JAZFZX010000414.1:0-2788 GCA_036444135.1 Kiloniellales bacterium
CCTTCAGGCCGCGGCCGACATGACACCGGAGGAACAGCAGGCCATGATCCGCAGCATGGTGGCGGGTCTGGCCGCGCGCTTGGAGGAGTCCCCGGAAGACCTGGAGGGCTGGCGGATGCTGGCCCGCTCCTACGGCGTTCTGGGAGAGCGTGCAAAGGCGGCCGACGCTTACGGCCGCGCGGCGGCGCTCAACCCGGACGATCCCGAAGCCCAGCTCGGCTACGCCGCGGCGCTGATCGAGGCCGCTGGCGCCGACGGCCCCGCGCCGCCCGAGGCCGTGGCCATACTCGAAAAGGTCATCGCCGCCGATCCGCAGAACCCGGATGCCCTCTATTACCTGGGCGACGCGGCGCACCGGCAGGGCAATGCGACCAGCGCGGCGCTCTACTGGCAGCGGCTACTCGTTCAGTTACCGCCGGACTCCGAAGAATACGCCTGGCACAAGGCCCGCATCGACGCGTTGCAGGCCGCCGAATAAAGCCGGGCCCGGGTCAGGAATCCGGCGGAACGTCTCGTCTGGTTCCGGCGGTCGCGTCTGCCTCGGACTCGTCGGATCGCTCGTCTTCGGCTGCGGCAACGGCCGATGCCGCGGGCTCGACGCGCTCGAAGGTCGGTTCGGCCTCGAAGCTCGATTCCATGTCGTCACCCGTCTCAACTTCGGCCTCCGGTCTGCCGCTGACCAGCAACAGCAGATAGCCGCCAACCGCCGAGAAAAGCGAGCCGCTCAACACGCCCAGGCGCACGGCGGACGCATGCTCGATACTCTCGAAGGCGAGCGTCCCGATGAACAGACTCATGGTAAATCCGATGCCCGTCAGCATGGCGAGGCCATAGACCTGGGCCCAATTGGTGCCTGGCGGCATCTCGCAGATGCCGGCCCTGACCGCCCCGTAGGTGAAGCCGAATACGCCGACCTGCTTGCCGATGAACAGGCCGGCGGCAATGCCCAACGGAATCCCCCCGAACAGCGAGCCGAGGGTCATGCCCTGCAGCGAGACCCCGGCGTTGGCGAACGCGAAGACCGGCACGATCAAGAAGGCGCACCAGGGATGCAGGATGTGCTCCAGGTGTTCGAGCGGCGAATGGCCTTCGGCGTCGCGCGTCCTGAGCGGAATGCAGAACGCCACCGCCACGCCCGCCAGCGTCGCGTGCACGCCCGATTTGAGAACGCAGACCCACACCGCGATCCCGACCAGGACGTAGGCCGCGACCCGCGTGATCCCGAGAAGGTTGAAGGCGAACAGCACCAGGATTCCGCCGCCCGCCAGGGCCAGGGAGATCCAGGACAGGTTGGCGGTGTAGAAAAGCGCGATGATGATGATGGCGCCGAGGTCGTCCATGATCGCCAGCGCCAGCAGGAAGATCTTGAGCGCCGGCGGCGCCCGCCGCCCGAGCAGCGCCAGGACGCCGAGCGCAAAGGCAATGTCGGTGGCGGCCGGAATGGCCCAACCGCGCAGCGCCTCCGCATTGCCCAAGTTGAACAGAACGTAAATCAGCGCGGGCACCACCATGCCGCCGACCGCCGCCACGCCAGGCAGGGAGGCTTGCGCGACCGACGACAACTCGCCCTGCAGGACTTCCCGCTTGATCTCGAGCCCGATCAGGAAGAAGAAGACGGCCATTAGGCCGTCGTTGATCCACAGCAGCAGCGGCTTGGCGATCACCAAGGCGCCGACCTGGACCGCCACCGGGATCTCCAAGACCGCCTCGTAGGTGCCGCCGAGGACACTGTTGGCCATGATCATGGCCAACGCGGCCGCCCCGACGAGCATGATTCCGCCCGCCGCTTCGAGCTTGAGAAACTCCTTTATGGCCGTCACCGGCATGTCTTGAGCCCCCTATCGTTCTCTCGATCTTCGCGGCCAGCGATCCGCCAGCGCGACGGGGGCCGCAGAGCCACCGAAGCCCACGCGAAGATTCGCCCCTCGGGCAGAACCGAACGTTGGACGAAACCGTTTCAAAAAGCAACGGCGCGCCGGGCGCTGGGCTGCGCCGCGGATTGTCGCCAACCATGGCCGCGGTGCGCGGCGATCGGGCCTACTCTCCGGCGTCCGGTTCCGATAGTGTCGGGGCGAACCGCGCGGCTCCGCGCGCAGGGAAAACCGGAGAGAGGCCCGTGGCCAGCGAAGCCTTCTCGCACTTGCTGTCGCCGCTCGCCCTGCGGCACACGACGCTGAAGAACCGCATCGTGTTCGGCGCCCACACGGCGAACATGGCCGAGGACGGTCTGCCGGGCGCGCGGCATCTGGCCTACTACGCCGAGCGCGCGCGCGGCGGGGCGGCCATGATCGTGGTCGAGCCCGTCCCGGCGCACCGCACCGGGGTGTTGACCCGCGGCAACTTCCGCCACGAGGACGATTCGATCATCCCGGCCTTCCGGGCCATTACCGAGGCCTGCCACGAGTACGGCACGGTGATGATCCACCAGATCTATCACGTCGGGCAACACGGCGACCCGGACAATTCCTTCGAGCCCAACTGGTCGCCCTCGGGCCAGCCGTCCTATCACGACTCCGACGGCAGCCACGCCGTCAGCGAGGCCGAGATCGAGGAGCTGATCGAAGCCTTCGCGCAGGCCGCGCGTCGGGCCAAGGATTGCGGCTTCGACGGGGTCGAGCTGTTTGCCGCCTACCACTCCCTGATCGAGCAGTTCTGGACGCCCTGGTCCAACCGCCGCGACGACCGCTGGGGCGGTGCCTTCGAGAACCGCATGCGCTTTTCGACGGAGATGATCGAACGCATTCGAAAGTACGTGGGCGAGGACTTCATCGTCGGGCTCGCGGTCAGC
>JAZFZX010000415.1:0-4515 GCA_036444135.1 Kiloniellales bacterium
CGCGCGGTGTGGCGGGCCACGCGGTGTCAGCGATAGAGGTAGATCGGGCTGGACCAGACCAGGTGGCCGTCTTCCTGCGTGATGCGGACATAGAGCGGATTGTCCCCATCGGGCTGCAACTCAATCCGGCGCTCGATCACCATACGGTGGTGCGGGTTCTCCTCCGGCAGGCGGAAGATTCGGACCCGCCGGTCCAATCCGCCGGCCTCGATCACCTCGTCCTCGTAGCCGATGTCCTCGACCGGCACGCCGCATTTTACGACCGGCGTCTCCAACTTGAGCGTACCGGCATAGGGATCGGCCAACCAGGCATCGAAGCCGCCCAGGTTGCCCGTGGTGAGCGCCCGCCACTTCAGCCCGTTGTCGCCGACCCGCTCGAGCGTCTTGTCGCGGTTGAAGAAATTGATCGGCTGGGCCGCCAGGATCCGATTGCCCGAAAGCGCCGCCGAACCGTCCCAGATCACCTGGCGGAAGCGACCACGGTACTCGGCGCCTTCCCAAATCACCCGGATGCGGTTGCCAAGGTCCTCGGTTGCGTAGGGCCGAATGGTCTCCAGGTGCGCCAGCCCGTTGAACAGGTCCAGGCGTTCGATCGGTGCCGACCCGCAGACCTCGATCCGGAGCTCCACGCCGCCTTCGGGCAGGTGGACAATATCGCCCATCATCGCCTCGCCGGCGGCCTGCCCGTCGGCTGGTCCGATTGCCGGGTCTTCGTGGTACAGCGTCCCCGGATGGTCGAAAGCCGCACGCACGTCCAGGTGCGGCCGCGCGCCCGTGGTGGCGAAGTGGCGCCGCTTGCGAAGGCAGTCGAAGACCGCAGCGCGGCTGAGTTCGGGCATCCACAGACAGGTCAGGCCGCCGATCGCGCCGAACAGCGAGGCCCCGGGGTAGCTCGCGCCGGGTCGGCCCTTGTGGCCGTCGCTGTTGGCGACGATGCCGACCCGGTAGCCCATCTCGAAGGCGTCGCGCAGAAGCCATTCGAAGGTGCCCCAGGAGGAATGAATTTCGATCGAGCGCTCGCTGCGCCCATCGTGGGCCATCTTGATGTCGGCGTAGCGGCCGCCGCAGTGGGCGAAGCAGACCACGTCCTCGCCCTCGTTCCACAGGGTCTCGAACAGCTCCGCGGCGGTGGTGCAGTCGCTTTCGATATCGCTCTTATCCTCTATCAAGGCATGAGAAGAACGGCGTATAGATCTGGTATCACTAGAGAAATATACATTACGATCGCCGCCCAATCCGGTGTTGCCTGACCATTCGTAGCCGGGCAATACGACGAACCGGCCCGGTTCTTCGAACGCCGCCGTCAGGCCGCTCAGGGCAAGCCAGAAATCCTTGGTGATCTGAAAATCATTGCCCTGGTGTCCGGTTGCGTCCAGGAAGGCGCGGTCGCGCGCGAATTCGAAATAAGCGCGCGCGCTATTGGTGCCGATGGTCTCCTCGCTCTGGCCGTGCAGGTCCCCCCAATAGGCCACCAGCTCGGCCTGCTCCACGATACACAGCGGATTGGACCGGGCCAGCGGGGTCCCGTCCGCGTCCGATAGCGTAATCTCGAGCACCCCCGGCTGGTCCACGGTGAGCCCTTCGAGGATCGTGGCGAACCGGCCGGCCTCGGACGCGACGCTGTCGGGAAGCCCCGAGACCGGTAGGTTTGCGCTCAACCCGAGTGTGCCCGCGGCCTTGTCGCTCGGGTTGCCCCACCTGTCTTCCGCCTTCAGCCCCAGGCGAAAAGGTTGGCCGGTCCGGCGCAACGTGGGCAGCACCGCCTGCCAGGTCTCGGGCGGCCCGGGGACGATGGCGATGGTCGGCTGCAACGGCAGGGGCTGGTAGGTGCAGGTGGCGATCGGGTCGACCAGCACGCGGAACTCGAAGGTGTCCTCGCAGAAGGTCTGCAGGCGCATGCCCGGCGACCCGTGACGGGTATCGCCGAAGCGAACCGCGATGCGGTCGCCCTCGCGCAGGAACCCCCGGACGACCTTGATGTAGAGCGTGCGGTCCCAGGGCCGGACGTTGCCTTTGGGATCGTACCGCACGTCGAGGACCGCATCGTTGCTGGCCTCCACGGTGGTGTAGTTGAAGCGGGAAGGATCTTCGAACTGCGGCCGCGACTGGTCCGAGGCAAAGCGCGAGACGATCTTGAGACTGCCGGTGTCGTCGATGCCGTAGGGACCCGCGGTGTAGGTCAGGGTAAAGGGGACGATGCTGCCCGCCTCGAACGACCCGGACGGCGTGATCTCGGCACTACCCAGCAGATCTGGCGCTATCGCATCGCTCGCCATGGTGTCCCTCTCGGCTGGCACTCCCCATCTTGAGACGAGGTTCGGCCCTGTCAATCGGTGATCTCGCCAAGCCGGACCACGATGGTGCCTCAGGGCCATCGCCCGGCTCGGCGGCGCCGACGGCCGCGGCCTCCAGGCGGCCGAGGGCGCGCAAGTCCGGTGCGGTTGGCCGACGGTGGCCTCTCGTGTACTAACGCGATAGGCAAGAACATCGCGTTCGAGAAGGCGAGACGGAACATGGCGGATCAAAAGACCATCGCATTCTTTCCCGAGGCGGCCTTCGGCCCGGCGCTCAACTCGGTGGGCATCGCCCAGGCCTGCCAGGAACTCGGCCACCGGGCCGTGTTCATCCACGACCCGGGCTTCACGGGCGTCTTCAGGGACTACGGTTTCGAAGAGTTTCCCGTGAACATGGCGGAGCCGATGCCGCCGGAAGAGATGGCCAAGTACTGGTCCGACTTCATCAACGGCCACATTCCGAACTTCTCCAAAAGCCCCTACGACCAGATCGACAATTACGTGAAGGCGTGCTGGGAGGCGATCGTCGACACCTCGATCTGGGCGGAAAAGGAGCTTCCCGACACGCTCCAGCAGATCCAGCCGGACCTGATCTGCATCGACAACGTGGTTCTGTTCCCGGCCACCAAGCATTACGGCGTACCCTGGGTGCGCATCATTTCGTGCAGCGAGAACGAGGTCCCCGACCCGGACATTCCGCCGCATCTGTCCGGCTGCGGCGAGAACGACAAAGCCTGCTTCGAGGCCTACGAGGCCCGCTTCAACGAGGTCGTCAAGCCGATACACGACCACTTCAACCAGTTTCTCCAGGACTGCGGCGAGGCGCCCTATCCGATCGGCGAGTTCTTCGAGTCCTCGCCCTACCTCAACCTGCTGCTCTATCCGGAACCGGTGAAGTTCCGGCGGCGCAATCCACTCGACCCGGAACGCTTCCAATACCTCGAGGGCTGCGTGCGCAAGGAGGCGCCCTATGAGGTGCCGGCCTTCGAGGCCAACAACGACAAGCCGCTCGTCTACATCAGCTTCGGCAGCCTTGGCGCCGGCGACACGGACCTCCTCAAGCGGATCATCGGGGTCATGGCGAACTTGCCGTACCGGGCGCTGGTCAATGTCGGCGACTATATGGACGCCTACGACGCGCCGCCGCCCAACGTGCATCTGGAGTCGTGGTATCCGCAACCCTCGGTGATCGCGCAGTCGGACGCCGTCATTCATCACGGCGGCAATAACTCTTTCACCGAATGTCTCTACTTCGGCAAGCCGGCGCTGATCATGCCCTACGTCTGGGACGGCCACGACAACGCGACGCGGGTGCAAGAGACCGGGCACGGGCTCAAATCGCACCGCAACGATTGGACGGACGACGACCTGGCCAAGGCCCTGGAAACCCTGGTCACCGACGATGCCATGAACCGGAAACTGGCGGCGACCAGCGCCCACATGCAGGCCTCCGAGGGGACCCGCGTGGCAGCGCGGCTGCTCGATCAACTCATCAAGGAGCATGGCTGAATGCAGGCCAAGCTGCTCAAGCAGCCGGCGGCCACGCCCGAGACCTGGCGTTGCGAGGTGGAGCGGGAGGAGTTCTGCCAGTTCCTATCGGGGCGCTGCGTCTACACCGCCGACGATGGTACGCGGCTGGACATCGAGGGCGGCGATGCCGCCTTCTTCCCGGCCGGTTGGTGCGGCATCGGCACGGCCGCCGAGACGGTCCGCAAGACCTACATGATCCGTTGAGCCGGCGCCGCAACCTCGGCCCTCGAATCCTTCGACTGCCGAACCTGCGTGGACGGCGATGGCCCACACTCGCCGGTTCCGCTCAATCCATCAACGGAACAAACGTAACCGTGACTGCGGTTCCAACGCGTTGATCTTGTCCCTTTATTCCTTATTATGACTAGCGTCCTATTTGATTTCCTGCTATCTTGATTCATTAGTTTTCGTTACTTTGATTCGAACGGGCACGTTGTAATTCGAATGCGGCGATATTTTGAAGGCCCAAGGCGCCCGCTTACCAAGATCTGGCTTGACCGGATGGGGGCAACGACGGCGGAATACGCGATGTTGCTGGCGTTGGTCAGCGGCGCCCTCGTCATGGCCATCAGCCTACTCATACCAGCGGTCATAAGGATTGACCGTTATGGGCCCATTGACGTAATCCGATGGACATGATTTTCCACGGCTGATCGATCAGGTTGTTCCAAGCCTCGCAGGCGGCATCGAG
>JAZFZX010000416.1:0-2690 GCA_036444135.1 Kiloniellales bacterium
GACGAGATGGCCGCCGACCAGGCCGCCGTCGACGCCATGCGCAAGGCGTTGAACTCTCTTTCCATCGACGGCACGGTGGTGATCGGCGAAGGCGAGAGGGACGAGGCCCCGATGCTGTTTATCGGCGAACGGGTGGGCACCGGCGACGGACCCAAGATCGACATCGCGCTGGATCCCCTCGAGGGAACGACGATCACGGCCAGGGGTGGCCAGAACGCGCTCTCGGTCATCGCCATGGCGGGAGAGGGAGGCTTCCTCAACGCGCCTGACGTCTATATGGACAAGATCGCCGTCGGCGTCGACGTGCCCGACGGCGTCGTCGATCTGGATGAGGAGCCGGGCGTGAACCTCAGGAACCTCGCCAAGGCGATGAAGGTGGACATCGCCAACGTCGTGGTGTGCATCCTCGATCGGCCGCGCCATGCCGAGCTGATCGCCAAGGTGCGCGAGGCGGGGGCGCGGATCACCCTGATTTCCGATGGTGACGTTTCCGGTGTCATCGCCACCTCCCAGCCCGACACCGGCGTCGACGTCTACATCGGCATCGGGGGCGCGCCCGAGGGGGTGCTGGCGGCGGCGGCGCTGCAGTGCATCGGCGGCTTCATGCAGGGCAGGCTCCTGTTCCGGAACGACGACGAGAGGGGCCGCGCGGCGAATTGCGGGATCAGCGACTTCGACCGCAAATACGAGCTCGATGACATGGCGTCGGGCGATGTCATGTTCGCGACCACCGGCGTGACCGACGGCGCCATGCTCGACGGCGTGCGCCGTTTCAAGGACGGCGCGACGACCCATTCCATCATCATGCGCTCGAAGACCGGCACGGTGCGCAAGATCAAGACCGACCACAACTTCAACCGCAAGTCCGGTTTCGAGCCGATGGACCGCTGATAACCATGACCGGCAGGCGAGAGCCGGTTTTCCTCGGTGTCGAACGCTCTTTCACGGGCAAGCGCTGGCATGAGCGGCTCGCCGACGCCAGGCTCGGCCTGACCCTGGCCCAGCGCCTTTCGGTTCCGGAAATCATCGGCCGGGCGCTAGCGGCGCGCGGTGTCGGGGTCGAGGACGCCGAGGCCTACCTCAATCCGATACTCAGGGAAACCTTCCCCGATCCCCGCCACCTGATCGACATGGACGTCGCCGTGGAGCGGCTCGTGCGCGCGGTTCGCGCCGGCGATGAGAAACCCGACCCCGTGACCATTTCGCACTGTGAGGGCGCATTCCAAGGGAATACCGAACGATTTCGTGCGCAATGTCCGCTTAGGGTCATTTGCTGACATACAGTAGCTGTAAGAGTTTGGTCTGCTTCCATCATGAAAGCGGACCTTATCGCGGCAGGGCCGGCTCGTTGAAAAACTGACGGCGGGGGGCTATCATTTCGGGGAATTACCTTGGAAAAGTCCGTTGATGACGGCAGCGACGGCGATCACGCGCTATTGGCGCCTTGCCGCACGCGGGCGGCGACTTCCGAAATTTGCCGCGACCGCCGGGCTGTTGTTGGCGCTGCTGGCGACCGGCGCCAACGATGAGGAAGGCATTTGGCGGGTCCTCCAGCAGGGCGGCACCATCGTGTTGATGCGCCACGCGGCCACCGACTCGCGCGGCGACCCCCTCCTGCTGAACCCGGATGATTGCAGCGTCGAACGTAACCTTTCGGCCCAAGGCAGGGATGTTGCCCAGCGCGTCGGCAATGCCTTTCGTGAGCATTCGGTCCCCATTGCCGAGGTCCTCTCGAGCCGGTATTGCCGCACACGGGACACGGCCCGACTCGCCTTTGGCAGAGTCAGGCCATGGCGTTCCCTGGACCTGATTGTTGTCCTTCCCAAACGGGAGGCCGAAGCGCGGACGGCAGAGGTCGCGGCGCGGATTGCCGGCCACGCCGGATCGGGCAATTTGGTCATGGTAAGCCATTGGCCAAACATCAAGGCCATCGCCGGGGAACGCATACCATCCGGGGCATTTCTTGTTCTGAAACCCGACGGCGCCGGCAGCTTCAAGATCATCGGCCGGTTCGCGCCCGCCGACCTGACGGCCAACTAGCCTCCAGCCCCCTGACCGGTGTCAACCCTTTCGCCTGTACGGAAAAGAAGGGTTTTGCGTACATCCCTGATTTGCCCCTGAAACAAAAGCCCCGCCGGAGCGGGGCAAGTTTTCGAGGTTTCAACATGCTACGGCCACCCGGGCGGTCTTTCGGAAAGGCCCCGTCACTAGTTCGACCCATCGAGCAAGTGACGCGGGCTGACCACCCGACTGACAAACCGGACTCTACATCACCTAGCTAGTCTGGACCACAAAAGAAGGCCCCGTCTTGAAGAGAGAAAACGGGCGGGGCCTTCAGTATAGTGCCGATAGTAGGGGTGGCCCCCTCAACCGCTGTGGGGCGGTTGATCCGGCACCATTGCAGATTGTACCACACGGTCCAGCCGCTAGCAATGATTAGGTTGGCCAGAAGAAAGCCCCGCCAGTGGTGGGCGAGGCTTAATGGTGGTGCCGGTCGGGCGCCTGGGCGTTGTCGCTCTCTCAGCGGCTAGGTCCACTCATCAGCAAGCGCTCGGGGGCCGGACCGGCACCATCGGCAGTATGCACAGGCAGCGCAAAAAAGAAAGCCCCGCCGGAGCGGGGCAAAGTTTCGAGGTTTCAACATACGCTACGAGCCAGCCGGGCGGTCTTTCGGAAAGGCCCCGTCACTA
>JAZFZX010000417.1:0-4134 GCA_036444135.1 Kiloniellales bacterium
TGGGCGACGATCTCTACGAGGCCGAAGCGGATTACCTGTGCCGCGAGGAATGGGCCAGGAGCACGGAGGATATCCTGTGGCGGCGATCGAAGCTCGGCCTGCATGTCTCCGCGGCGACCCGGCGCCACCTGGCGGATTGGATCGGTGCCCGTAACGCGCCTTTCACCGCCCAGGCCGACAGCGGTGAGCCGGTTGGCGAGTGATGCCTCAAACCGGGCTGATCGGTGGGCCCGAAATGGCGCTGGCGGGGACCGCACCCGAAACGGCACCGGCAAAAGCGCCTCTGATGAACGGACGGGCCGCACACGACGGGCTCGACGCAGGGCCTCTGCCTGTGATTTGATTGGCTTCTGCCTAACGGCAGACAGGGAGGTATGGAGTTTTTCGGAGTTCAAAAACAATGACCGAAGGTCTTACGCCCGACCAGCCGGAGGTGACACAGCAGGGAATCACCGCCGTGGTCAAGTGGTTCAACCCGTTCAGGGGATTTGGATTCGTTCGTTTGGGGGACGATCTGCCTGACGCGTTTCTTCATGTTTCGGTGCTCACGCCCACGGGCTATCAGGACCTGCCCGACGGGACGACCGTCGTCTGCGATATCGTCGAAGGGCCGAGAGGCCCGCAGGTCGCTACGATCAGCAGCATCGAGGACATTCCTGATCCGCCGCCCGAGCTGGAGCAAGATTCGCAGAGCGCCGTCATCGAAGGACACGTGAAGTTCTATAACCAAACCAGGGGCTTCGGTTTCGTGATTCCGGACGACGGCAGCAAGGATGTCTTTGTGTCCGCCCGGGTCCTGGAACGGCTTGGCCTGACGACCATCGACGCCAATCAGCGAGTGAGGTTGACGACGCGTATGGGCCACAAGGGCCCGATGGCGCAGAGCCTGGAGATTATCTGATCCAAACGCCGCACCGCCGACGGGCGGGCGGTGGCTTGCGGTGGAGCCTGCGGGCATCTCCGAGGGGCGTCCAGGTGCGTTGGGGATTGCTTGCACGCTGATCTCTTGCCCTGATATTGGGGCCTGCGAAGGGCGGCCGCGCTTCGCGGAAGAGACGTCGGGAACGGGAACAGGCGTTCATGACACGACATTCCGTCATCGGCTTCCGGACATGCGCGCGCGTCCGGTGCACAGTCGTTATCCTGACGCTGCTGGGCGCCTTCCTGGTTGCCCCGCACCCGGCCGCCGCGTTGACCGAACCGGAGCCCAATCAAGTGACCCTGTTCAAGGGTCCCGGTTTGAGCGGTCCGTCGAGATCCTGGTCCCTGCCGCCCGATCAGCCGTTCCTGGCGGTCCCCTTCCTGGGCGATGACCTGAGCGGAGAGAGCGGCTCCATCGCGATCGGGGCCGACGTGGCCGTCATCCTGTTGAGCGATCCCTTTT
Source organism: Kiloniellales bacterium (assembly GCA_036444135.1). Lineage (GTDB taxonomy): Bacteria > Pseudomonadota > Alphaproteobacteria > Kiloniellales > JAKSDN01 > JAZFZX01. The sequence continues at coordinate 1,385 of JAZFZX010000417.1, forward strand.
TCTCGGCCACCGACGAGACCTGCGAATACAGCCTGGGCACCGACCGGCGCCCCGACTTTTGGTGGCTATCGCAAAAAACGCGCGTCGCGCCCGGGCCGGACGATGTGGGCGCCATCGACGCCAGCCTTGGCAGACAGTCCGTCGCATCCCTGATCATCTTCCAGCGCGCGCTTGGCCCGCCGCCGGCCGTGCAGCTGTTGGAGAAGCAGCGCTCCATCAACTGGAGCTGCACTAGGCCGACGAAGGCGCGCGGCTACCGGCGGCTGTTCATCCCCGTCGCGGTGGCCCCCCACGCGGTGGGCTGCTTCAACCTGGCGGTCGGGCTGTCGTACGGGGAGACCACCGAGGTGGTGCTCGACTTCTCCGCGGCCAGCACACTGCTGCTCATGCTGCCGCGCGACGTGGGCGACCGCTACCGGACGGTCAAGCACGAGATCACGGTGGGCCTCTACGACGCCGCCGACTGCACCGGCGAAAGCGTTGCCTTCGCACATCCCGGTAGCGAAGGTCGGTACTTCGAGCTCAAACAATTCGGCTTCGACCGCAAGGCGCGCTCGGTCCTGATCCGCTATGACAAGGGCGCCTTCGACAGCTATCTGCCGGCACCCGATCAACGCCCCACCGTGGCCGTGCAGGAAATCGCCAAGGCGCTGTCCGAAGCACCGGCCGCGGCGCCGTCCAGCGGAACCAAAACCATACCAACGGCGGTCGAGCCAGTGGAAACCTCTGCGCTGCCCGAGACCGCCGCGCTCCAGGCCGAAGAGGCCGCCGGGGCCAGCACAGAGAGCGGCGCGACGGCCACTGTCTGGGGCACATCCGAGGCCGAAGCCTCCGCCGGCGGCACGCTCGCCGGAGCTTACGTCGCTTCGCAAGAGACCAGCTCTGAAGCCGCCGCCCCGGAGGCCGCCGCCCCGGAAGCCGCAACCCCGGAAGCCGCAACCCCGGAGGCCGCCGCCCCGGAAGCCGCAACCCCGGAGGCCGCCGCCCCGGAAGCCGCAACCCCGGAAGCGACGGCCCCGGCGCAAATGGAGATACCGCCCTCAGGCGGGTTCGAGGAGAGCGCGGCGTCCGTCGAGCTGCAGACCGGGGCCCTGGTGTTACCGGAAAGCCCGGCACCCCCCACGGGCGAGACCCAGACCTTCCAGTATCCGCTGTTGCAGGGCTACCGCCTGAACCATTGCCTGACGGGGCGGAAGGACTGCGGCGGGCCGACCGCCACCAAATGGTGCACGACGCGAGGCTTCGCGCGGGCGATCACCTGGGAGATCGACGAAAACATCGGCTCGCTGTTCCCGACGTTGGCGATTGGCGATCTTCAGCTGTGCGCCAACTTCGTGTGCGACGGCTTCAAGGAAATCACCTGCGGGTAATCGGCGGCGGTTGATAGTGATTCTGCCGCCGGGTCCACATTCGCACCCGTGACGTTGGCCGGAAGTCCTTCATGCGCTCCCTTGTCCCCATCGTCCCATCGTTCGCCTTGGCCACCTGCGCGGCCATCGGCAGAGAACTTTGAGGCCTGCCACAAGGATCATGCGGCGCAGGCGGCCGGCGTGCGCCGCTGCCCACCGCCGCGGGCAACCGATCTGCCCGTCATCGAGCGGCAAATGTGCTATCATGGCCGGCAATAGGGAGGATCATTTTCGAATTATCGAATGATCCGGAGAAATTTTAGGGGAGCGGAAGCATGAGGAGGTTACCGAAACGCCTCGCTTTCAAATTGATCATGGGGCCGATGGCGGCCGCGTCCTGTTTCGCGCTGGTGGCTTGCACGGGTATGTCCGGCCAGATGCAATGCAACACGCAATGCCAGGCCCGGGCCAACTACAATCAGGGCATGAACTACTACCACAGGGACACCTATGTCCGCGCCGTCCGTTACTTCGACGAGGCCGTCCGCCTCGATCCCGACTACGCCCAGGCCCATAACGCCCGCGCCTGGATCTTGTACACCGCGGGCTACAACGAAGAGGCGCGGCCGAGCGCCGAGCGTGCCGTGTCGCTGGCGCCGGGCAATCCCTGGCATCTCGGCACCAAGGGGCACATCCTGGCGGCGCAGGGCGATTGGATCGATGCGCTCGACGCGTTCGAGCAGGGGATGGCGGTCGGCGATTCCGATTGGATCCGGCATTATCAGCGAAACTTAAGGGATCACGGCTATTACGACGGCAGTATCAACGGCACTTACGATACGGCCACCCAGGCCGCCCTGGAAGACTGCCTCAAGTCCGCCTGCCGGCTCGACCAGTAACGCCCCAGGCACGGCGGCTGGAATCAACGCCGCGCCGGGTTCGGGGGCTTTTCGTTATCCCTAGAGCGAAGGCAAGCTCCGGCTCCGGCCGGCCTTGTAGTCCGGCCCGAACGGCGGACGGTCACCTCTGAGCCGAGCCACATCATGGTCTGCAGAGAAACTATGAGATGCGCGTCGAACTTGGCTTGCGTAGCGCCGCTATGGCCCTGGTCCTAGTGGCGACAGCCGCCTGGGCCAGCATTTTCGTGACCTGCCTCACGGTTGCGGCCGGCAGCGCCGCGGCCGGTGAAGCCGGCCGGTTGACCGCCACCTGCCAAGTTTTGCTCTCCCGGCAGTGGCAAGCCCTCTCGAAAGGCAATTAGGCCGCCGCCAACAAGGTCCTTGGCCGGGCCCGCCAAGAGGGTTGCCTCCAGCCGCCGGTCGCGGCCCGCCTGTGCCCTATTCCCGCCGAGCAGGAAGCCATCCAGGACCTGAACGGCAATACGGCCCTGGTGAACATTGC
>JAZFZX010000418.1:0-12906 GCA_036444135.1 Kiloniellales bacterium
GGCCCACCAGTTCAAGCGACAAACCCGAGGAAACCAAATGGCTGGCGAAGGTGTGTCTGAGGTCGTGGATGCGAACGCCCTCAAGTTCTGTCTCGCGACGGACCTGCGCCCAAAAGCGTTTAATGTCTTGGAGAGGCTGGCCCGGTCTGTCGCCAGGGAACAGGTAACGCCCGGCAGGGTCCCGCTCGCGCATTCCTTGAAGCAGGGTTAGAGCAGCAGCCGACAGCGGCACATGTTCGGTGCGCTTCTGCTTCGTATGGGCCGAAGGCTTTGTCCAGACCCCACGCTCGAAGTCGATTTGCTCCCATTCGGCCTTGAGGACTTCGCCCTTGCGCGCGCCGGTCAAGATCAACAACCGCACGGCATCCGCCGCCCGTTGGTTCGTTGATTTGTCGAGCGTATCGGTCAGATCGCGCAGTTCGTCCGTCTTGAGCCAGCGCTCACGCTTTTCTTCGTGGAACTTCTGGATGCCCCGACACGGATTGTCCGCCCGCCAGTCCCATTGCATTGCCAGCGAGAACATCTTGCTTAGCAGGGAAAGAACACGATTGGCGCGAAAGGGTGTCGCCTTAAGGTTTTGGTGCAAGCGCTCAATTTCCCGGCGGCGGACGGCTTCCACGGGCTTCGATCCGAAGGCAGGGCGGATGTGGTTCTTGAGGATGGAGAGATCTTCACGAAGGCTGCTGGGTCGTTTGTGCTTTTCCGCGTGGCGTTCGAGATAGTCGCGCTCTAAATCGACCATTGTCGGCGCGTCACGGGCATCCCGACGCGCTTCGAGCGGGTCTTGGCCGTCGAGCACCTTGCCTTTCGCCAGGATGGCCTTGTCGCGAGCCTGGTCCAACGTGAGCGTGCCGTAGCCGCCCAAAGTCATCAGTCTCTTTGTGCCGTGGACGCGGTACGACAGCACGAAGGACTTGCGGTTGGAGGGTGTGATGCGCAAGCCGAAGCCCGGCACCTTGTCATCCCAACGCACATCGCGGGTCCAACGTGTCTGACCCTTCTTGTTCTCGATCCTTCGCCCCTCATAGCGAAAGGCGTCGATCTTCGATTTCGTGAGGTTCATTTCAGCACCCTACTTGGCTGCAGTGATCACCAGGTGCGCGAACCCGATGTCACCAATATGTCACCACATTACAGCGAATGTCACCGGGTGACTAGCGAAAACGGTGTGGCTTAAATGTAATGAAAACAGGATCTAACGTACATTATGTCGGGGTTAACGAAGTGCGGCCTGCTGACACCCGACCTCCCGCCCGCGCCTTAACCTGCGCGGACAGCGTTCAGCGCTTGTGATTGGCTTCCCATTCGAGCCAAGCCAAGACGGCGCTGAACAGCGCGAAGGTGCCAATGATCCCTGCGAGGAACGGGATGTCCGCCAACGCCACGCCAAATCTCCCCTATGGCCAATGATCGAGAGGATACGCCTGGGGGTGTAGCGCGGCCCCGGCGGACCGGCTTTGATCTAGGTCAAATTCGGCGCCACCGCTGCTCCCCCCGGTAATGGTCCGGCGGGGCGCGGTGTTAGCGATCGATTAACCATAATGAGCGAAGTTGGGCGTCCGCTCACGACGGGCCAGGACAATGACCGCAAACATGATTGAAATGGAAACTTCGTTGGCCATGGCCGAAGTGCGCCTGGCCTGCCTCATGGTCGATTGCCGCGATCAACCGGACAAATTGGAGCTTCTAGAGCAGCAGAAGGCCGCGCTTGCCGCCCTGCGCCACTGCCTTCCGGAACCCGCGGCGGCGTGTCCCGCGCCCGCTTCGCAGCCCCCTGGGCGCCTGCGGCACTCGCTCCGCATCCTGTTGACCAATTTGACCCGCGGCGTACAGGCGGTGCGCGCCCGGGCGGCGCGTTCAATCGACCGCCGGGGTCGACTCCCGCAGCCGGGGCATGAGCTCGACCAGGTTGCACGGCCGGTGCCGGTAGTCGAGCTGGCTGCTTAGAATCTCCGTCCAGCCGTCGCGGCAGGCGCCGGGAGAGCCCGGCAAGGCGAACAGATAGGTGCCCCCCGCCACGCCGCCGAGGGCGCGGCTTTGCATGGTGGACGTGCCGACCTTTTGGTAGCTGACCCAGCGAAACAGCTCGCCGAAGCCTTCGATTTCCTTTTCCATAACCGCCTTGTAGGCTTCGGGCGTGACGTCGCGCCCGGTGACGCCGGTGCCGCCGGTCGAGATCACGACGTCGATGCCCGGATCGTCGATGAAGGCGCGCAGTTGCGTCGAGATCAGGCCGACGTCGTCCTTCACGATGACCCGCGCCACCACCTGGTGGCCGGCGCTGGTGGCCAGCTCCTGCAATAGGTCACCCGACGTGTCCTCATCCGGGCCCCGGCTGTCCGAGATCGTGAGGACCGCAATGTTGACCGGAATGAAGGGGCGTTTTTCGTCAATCCGCGCCATGTTTGTTCGAACCTTCGCCTGGAACCTGGGGCCGTGCGGCGGCCTGGATTGGCCGGTCCTGGGAAGTATAGGCCGGCCAGTCGCCGGCCGCTATGGCGTCGAGCGAGGGAAGATCCTGGCCGAGCCGCGCCCGGTAGATCCACAGGTTGGCGAGCACGCGTTCGATGAACAGCCGCGTCTCCCGCGACGGCAGGCTTTCGATGAACATCAGCGGGTCGTTCACCTCGCCCATGCCGCGCAACCATTTGCTGAGGTTGCCGGGACCGCCGTTGTAGGCGGCCGCCAGGCGGAACAGGTCGCCATCGACGACGTCGTAGCGCAGCAGATGTGCGATGTAGCGCTGGCCCAGGTCGATGTTGACCTGCGGATCGAACAGCTTGCTCCGTGATTTGCCGCGGAACCGCCGTTCGCGGAGGACATAATTCGCGGTACTCGGCAGGATCTGCATCAGCCCGCGGGCGCCGTCCGGGCTCTTGGCGCCCGGATCGAACCCGGATTCCTGGCGCATCATCGCGTAGATCAGGGCGCGATCGATCCGGAATCCCTTGTCCGGCTGCCACGGCGGAATCGGGTAGAGCCCCGTCTCCAGACCGCCGCCGGTCCAACGCCCCCGGTCGCCGTCCAGGCCGCGCGCCAGCCGCATGGCGAGTGCTGGAAAGCCGGCGCGTTCGTTCAGCTTCAGCAACGCACCGGCCAGCAGCGCGTCGCCGTCGCCGTCCAGGCGCCTCAGCTCGCTTTCCGCGCGTTCGCGCTGGCCGACCTCCAGCAAGGCGAGGGATCGCCGCGCCGCCGGATCGGCCAGCAAGGTCTTCGATTCGGCCTTGCTCAGGGCCTTGGCCCGCGCCGGGAACGCGATTCTGATACCCATCGCCCGCCGCGCCAGAAGACCGTAGAAGGTGCGCGGCGTATCGGCGGCGATGGCCAGCCAGTAACTGACGTCTCCGGGGTTGCGCAGCCGCAAATGGGTGCGGGCCGCCCAATAGGCACCGGCGCTCTGGTTCCAGACCGAGGCGAATTCGGACTGCGCCAGCGCTTCGAAATAGCCGGCCGCCTCCTCCAGCCGATCCAGGCGCCAGGCCGATAGCCCGGCAATCCAAAGGGCCAGGGGGACGCGTCGGCCCGACCGCGCGGCGGCCTGCGCTGCCAGCCGGTGCGCCTTTTCGGGCTTGCCGTAGTAAAACCAGGCGGCGGCCACCTGCCCGCGGCCCTCGTCAATCTCCACATGATCGAGCAGCCGCCGGGCCTCCGGCCCATTCAGGAGCTTCTCGGTGACGGTCAGGCGCGTGCGCAGCACATTGCGGCGGACCTGGCGCTTGATGTCTCGCGCGCGGTGGCGCTCGGCCTTGGTCAGCTTCTTGGTCGATTGGTGAGGCGCCACTTCGGGAAAAGCGCCCAGACGCATCCTGATACGCTCCGGCGCGCGCGGTGCGGCGGCGGTGCTCGGCCGCCGTTTCTTGGCCAGGCGGTGGATGCGCTTGGCCTGCGGGTGATCGGCATAGTCGGCGAGCCAGGCCTTGAGCTCGCGGTATTTGGATCGGTAGGCCGTCGGATGCAGATAGCGCTGCGCCATGACGTGGCCCAGCATGACCCGGTCGTCGAGCCGATCGATCCGCTCGTTGGCCGCCTTCCACTTGCCGCCTTCCTGGAGCGCGAAGATTTCCCGGTAAAGCCGCGCGTCTTCCGGCCCGAGAACCGGCGGAAGGGGTGATGTATCCTCGATGCCAGGGCCAGGCGCGTCACCAGCGATGGGGACCTTGGCAACACGGTCCGTATGCGCCAGCAGGTCATCCCCCGCCGCCGGTCGCATCAGGACCAGCAGCACGGCGAATACAAAAATCCCTGGGAACCGGCCCGAAAAGGCCGGAATTTGGCGAAATTTCCTATGCACGCAAAGAACCCCTGAGAGGCGCCAAGCTATCCGAAAAACCGATCCTCCGCAACATGCGACACCCGCTTGTTGTGAGGGTCTAGCTTATTCAGATAGCGGTTAAGGGATCCTGACCAGACTGCACGGCTTGTTGGAACGCCAAAAAGTCCCGCCAGGCCAAGCGTTTCTGGGCGGGTTGGCGGAGCAGATAGGCCGGGTGCAGGGTCGGCATGGCCGGAATCGGCCGGACCAGGCCGGCGTGCTGATAGTGGGCCCAGCGTCCGCGCAGCTTCAATATGCCCTCCTGCCGGGCCAGCAGGGTCTTGACGGAGCTCGCCCCGAGCAGCAGCAGGAAGGCGGGGTCGACCAGCTCCACCTGCCGTTCGAGAAAGGGCAGGCAAGCGGCGACTTCGGAGGCGGTCGGGCTTCGGTTTCCGGGCGGCCGCCAGAACAGCAGGTTGGTGATATAGACCGAGTCGCGGTCCAACCCGATGGGGGCCAGCATGCGGTCCAGCAGGTGGCCGGCGGCGCCCACGAAGGGCAGGCCCTGGCGGTCCTCCTCGGCGCCCGGCGCCTCGCCGATGATCATGACCTGGGCCCCCGGGTTGCCGTCGTAGAGCGCCAGGTTCGTGGCGGTCGCCTTGAGCGGGCAGCCCTCGAACCGCAACAAGGCCTCCTTGAGCTCTTCGATGGTATGCGCGGCAGCCGCCGCGTGGCGCGCCGAGGAAACGGCCGCGTCGGAGGACTGCAGCTCGCCTGCCGCCGGCTGCCAGAACGCCCCTCGGGGCGACGCTCGCCGCGAATCCTCCCAGGCATCGGGGGCAGGCGAAGGATGGTGGCCCGGTCCCGGCTGTTTCGCAGCGGCGGCGGGCCCATCATGCCCGCCCCGCCCGGCCGTCGGTCCACGCGCCTCGGGCCCGGTTGCCAAACGATCCTTCGGGCTGTCCTCGATGGCTTCGTCGGCACCGCCTTCGACGAGCCAAGCCAGCGTTTCGACGGTCGCGTCGCGATCCTTGCTCATGGTTCGAAACTAGCACGACGGCCGCGGGCCGCCCAAGGCCGAGAGCACGAATATGACAATCACACCACGGTTTGGCTTGGCCTGCCGCAGGCCTGTCCGCTATATCCCTTGTAACCAGCTCTATGCCGTGGAACGAAATCCTCGCCACTGGGGCGTATGGCGATAGGCGGCGGTTCGAGTCGCTGGGAGCAAGAAGGGTACGGCGAGATGGAACGCGAGTTCATGGAATTCGACGTGGTGATCGTCGGTGCCGGGCCGGCGGGCTTGGCGGCGGCGATTCGCCTGCGCCAATTGAGCGCCGAGACAGGCCACGACGTGTCGGTATGCGTCGTCGAGAAGGGTTCGGCGGTCGGCGCCCATATACTCTCGGGCGCGGTTTTGGAGCCCCGCGCGCTCAACGAGCTGATTCCCGACTGGGCGGAGAAGGGCGCCCCCCTGAATGCGCCGGTCAGCGACGAGAGATTCATGCTGCTGACCGAACGGCGGGCCTTCAACATCCCGGTCTGGCTCCTGCCGCGCCAGCTTCAGAACCACGGCAATCACATCGTTTCGCTCGGCAATCTGTGCCGCTGGCTGGCCGAGCAGGCCGAGGCGCTTGGCGCCGAAGTCTATCCGGGCTTTGCGGCCGCCGAGGTCCTGAGCGACGACCAGGGCCGCGTGACCGGCATCGCGACCGGCGACATGGGGGTGGCCAAGGACGGTGGCCAGAAGCCCGGCTATGAGCCAGGCATGGAGCTTAGGGCCAAGTACACCTTCTTTGCCGAGGGCTGCCGCGGGTCCTTGACCAAGGCCCTATTCGACCGCTTCGGACTGCGCGTGGACTGCGACCCGCAAACCTTTGGCCTCGGGCTCAAGGAATTGTGGGAGCTGGACCCGGCCAAGCACAAGCTCGGCACGGTGATCCATACCGCGGGCTGGCCCATGGACCAGTCTACCTGGGGCGGATCATTCATCTATCACCTGGAGAACAACCAAGCCTACGTCGGCTATGTGGTGGGCTTGGATTACGCCAACCCGCACCTATCGCCGTTCGAGGAATTCCAGCGCTTCAAGACCCATCCGGCGATCCGCGCGATGTTCCAGGGCGCCAAGCGGGTCTCGTACGGGGCCCGCGCCCTCAACGAGGGCGGATTGCAGTCGATTCCGAAGCTGGTATTTCCCGGCGGCGCGCTGATCGGTTGTTCGGCCGGCTTCCTCAACGTGCCCAAGATCAAGGGCAGCCACAACGCCATGAAAACCGGCATGTTGGCAGCCGAGGCGGCCTTCGAGGCGTTAAAGGAGGGCGACCCCGGCCAAGGCGTCCTGGACGCCTACCCACGCGCCTTCCGCGGGTCCTGGGTCTACGAAGAACTCCACAAGGCGCGCAATTTCCGGCCCGCCTACGCCAAGTGGGGCCTATTGGCGTCGCTCGCCTATGGGGCCTTCGATATGAAACTGCTCGGCGGGCGGGTGCCCTGGACCCTGCGCCACGGCCACGAGGACCACATGCGCCTCAAACCGGCGGCCGGTATGCCGAAGATCGACTACCCCAAACCGGATGGCGTGCTGACCTTCGACCGGCTGTCCTCGGTGTACATCTCGAACACGAACCACGAGGAAGATCAGCCGGTTCACCTGGTGCTGCGGGACTCGTCCATTCCGGTCGCGCACAACCTGGCCCTCTACGACGCGCCGGAACAGCGCTACTGCCCGGCCGGCGTTTACGAGATCGTCCGCGACGACGACGGCAGCAATCCCCGTCTGCAGATCAACGCGCAGAACTGCGTTCACTGCAAGACGTGCGACATCAAGGACCCGACTCAGAACATCAACTGGATAACGCCGGAGGGTGGAGGCGGGCCAAACTACCCGAACATGTAGCCAGCGGCGCCCGTGGGGGGGCTGTTCGCCGATGCGACGGCGCGGTTGTGGGATGAGATCGGGGACGGTAGGCTGTCGCCGCGCCGCACAGGAGATTCGTTTGACGCGCACTGATCTTGGACAGCTGCCGGCGGCTCGGCTCGCGCGGCTGCTTCTGCCCGTAGCGGCAGGACTGATGCTTGTCGCCTGCCAGACCGCCACCCACAGCCCGCAGTTGTCCTCCTCCAACACCCTGTTGGCAGCAGCCGGAAGCCAAAGTGACGCCGCTCCAATGGACAGCTCGCCCTATGGCGATTATCTGTCCGGCCTTGTCGCCACCCATGAACGAGACCTGAGCGCTGCGGCCGATTTCATGGCGCGGGCCCTGGATAACGATCCAGGCAATCTCGATCTGCTGCGCCGGGCTTTCGTTCTCGCCGCGGCCGACGGGCGGCACGGAGAAACCCTGCGCCTGGCGCGCCGCCTGATCGAGCGCGAAGCCGACAATGGGACGGCCAATGCGGCGCTGGCGATCGACGCGGTGGTTCGAAACGATGTTGAGCGCGCGCGCGCGCATCTGGAGGCCATGGCGGACCGCGGGCTCCAGAGCCTCTATGGTCCGCTCCTCAAGGCCTGGCTGCACATCGCCGATGGCGACATGGATGCGGCCTTGGCCGCCGCCGAGCCCTTGGCGAACCGCGAGGGGTTCAAATCCCTTTACGCGTTGCACGAGGCGCTGTTGTACGACGTGGGCGGCGATCAGCTGGCCGCCGAGGCGGCATACCGCAGACTGGTCGAAAGAGACGAGCCGCCGTCGTTTCGTATTGCCTGGCTCGGCGGCAACTTTTTCGAGCGCCAGGGCGATCGCGAAATGGCGGGCGATGTCTACCGGCGCTACCACGAGGCCAATCCTGATTCGAGCCTCTTGGACGCGGCCGAGGCGCGTTTGGCCAATGATGGCGCTGCGAGCCCGGTGTTGGCCGACTACAGGCAAGGCTGGGCGGAGGTATTCTTCGATATCGCCGGCGTGCTGAGCCAGGAGCGGGCCGACGAAATGGCCTTGATCCACGCCCACTTCGCCTTGCGTCTCAAACCCGACCTCGAGATCGCCCATCTCTTGATCGGTGAAATTCTGGAGAGTCAGGACAGAGGCGAGGCCGCGATCGCCGTCTATCGCCGGATCGACCCGGCGTCGCCGTTGTCGTGGACCGCGCGCTTGCGCATCGCGGAGGAGCTGGGCCGGCTGGAACGCACCGAGGAGGCCGTGGCGGAACTTGAAACCCTGGCGACCGAACGACCGGACAACTTCGAGCCGTTGTACCGCATGGGAAACCTTCTGCGCATACAAGAGCGCTTCGGCGAGGCTGCGGTCGCCTACGACCGCGCCTTCGAGCGCGTTGGCCAGTCCGAGCAGCACCACTGGAGCCTGTTCTATTTCCGGGGCATTGCGCTGGAGCGCGACAAACAGTGGGAGCGCGCTGAAAAGGATTTCCTCACGGCCCTCGAGCTCGAGCCCGAACAGCCCTACGTCATGAACTATCTGGCCTACTCCTGGATCGAGCAGAAGCAACACTTTGACGAGGCTCAAGAAATGCTGGTGCGCGCTGTCGAGTTGCGCCCGAACGACGGCTATATCGTCGATTCCCTGGGTTGGGTCTATTTCCGTCTCGGCGCATACGACAAGGCCGTGGACCAATTGGAGCGGGCGGTCGAGTTGCGGCCGCAAGACCCGGTGATCAATGATCACCTGGGCGACGCCTATTGGCGCGTCGGACGGCAGCAGGAGGCCCGCTTCCAATGGCGCCGTGCGCTCAGCTTCGAGCCCGAGGTAGATGAGGTTCCGACCATCGAAGCCAAGATCGAGCGCGGCCTGACGGCGAAACCCGAAAACATCTGACGCGGTGACCACACAGTCCGACAGGGAGGTGTCCGCCGCCGTCCCGGCGATCCGTTACGCCTGGGCGAAGGTCAACCTTTACCTGCACGTGACCGGCCGCCGTTCCGACGGCTATCACGAGATCGACAGCCTGATCGTCTTCGCCGGGGTCGGCGACCGCTTGTCGTTCGAGCCGGCCGAGACTCTGAGCCTCCACGTCGATGGGCCATTCGCCGCGGCCGTTCCCGATGACGCCGGCAACCTGGTCCTGCGCGCCGGCCGGGCCCTGGCGGCGGCTTGCGCGCCGGACCTCGGGGCACGTATCGGCTTGCAAAAGAACCTTCCGGTCGCGGCCGGCTTGGGTGGCGGCTCCGCCGATGCCGCGGCGGCCATTGCAGGACTGGTCGCGCTGGGCGGACTGACGCCTCAGGCCGGCGTGCTGGAGGAAATCGCCCTCGGGCTGGGCGCCGATGTTCCGGCTTGCCTCTTTGGCCGACCCGTCTTCGCGGGCGGCATCGGCGAGCGCCTCGAACGCGCGCCACCCGTACCACCCGGCTGGCTGGTCATCGTCAACCCGGGCGTGCCGCTCGCCACGTCCCGGGTATTCGAGGCGCGCACGGGCAATTTCGCATCGGCGGAGCGCTGGACGTCCGCGCATACGGACATTCACGCGTTGGCCGACCACCTGGCCGGCTTGCAAAACGACCTTGACGAGCCCGCCAGGCATCTGGCGCCAGAGATCGATAGCGTGCTGGATCGCCTTGCACGCACCGCCGGCGTCTTGTTGAGCCGCCTGTCGGGCAGTGGCGCCACCTGTTTCGGCCTGTTTGAAGGGCCGGATGAGGCCCGCGCCGCGGCTGCGGAGATCGCCGCCGACCAGCCCCACTGGTGGGTTGCGGCGGCGCCCATGTTGCACGGGCCATTGAATCGGCCCTGGTCGGCTTGACGGAGGCGGCATGCAGCCCCATCGCCCGCACCGGAGTCGCCATGACCAGGCTGTCAGCTAGAATCGCGACATACGGCCACCGCGGCCTCATGCGGTGGATGGCGATGGTTCGGACCTGGGCGCTGCCGGTCGTGTTGCTGGCGGTGCTGGCGAGCGCCGCGAGCCTCTACCTTACCGCGACCCGCCTGACCATCAGCACGTCGGTCTCGGGGATGCTCTCCGCGGACCTGCCGTTCCGCCGCAACGCCCGCGCCGTCGACGCGGCCTTCCCGCAGCGCGACGACACGTTGACCGTCGTCGTCGAGGCGCCAAGTGCCGAGGCGGCCTCGGCGGCCGCGCGGCGGATGGCGGCGGCGATGCGCACACGCCCTCAGGACTTTAGCAGCGTCTATTACCCGCAGAACGACCCGTTTTTTCGCCGTCATGGCCTGTTGTACCTGGATCTCGACGACCTTCAGCGGCTCGCCGACCGCCTGGCCGAGGCACAGCCGCTGCTCGCCAGCCTGCACGCCGACCCCTCGCTCAGAGGTCTCGCGAAGGTCTTGCAGCCGCTGCTCGAGGATCCGTCGCGCGAGGCGGCGGCTCTCGCCCCGGCGCTCGAAGCCATCGCGGCCAGCGCCGAAGCCGCCCGCGACGGCACCCCGCCTCCCCTGTCCTGGCGCGCCCTCACGCTGGGCACCGAGTCTGACGAGACGCCGCACCGCGCATTTCTGATCGTCCAGCCGATGTTGGATTTCGCCGGCTTTTCACCGGCCGGCGCCGCCATGCGCGCGGTTCGGGAATCGGCCGAGGCGTTGGACGGACCGGGGCTGTCGGACGTGGCGGCCCGGATGACCGGCGAGCTTGCGATGCGGCACGACGAGCTGCGCGGCCTCAAGGAGAACATGGGCCTGGTGAGCCTGGTCTCGCTGACGCTGGTGGTCGCGCTCCTGGCTATCGGACTCGGATCGCTGCGCCTCATTGTCGCCACCGTCACCACCTTGCTGATTGGATTATCCGCGACCGCCGGATTCGCCACCCTGGCGATCGGCGAGCTGAATATCATCTCCGTTGCCTTTGCCGTCCTGTTCATCGGCTTGAGCGTCGATTTCGGCATACATTTCGCGCTGCGGTTCCGGGAAGAAGCCGTACACGGCCACGGGCCGGACATCGCGCTGGCGCGGGCCGCCGCCGGTGTCGGCGGCGCGCTCTGCTTGGCGGCGCTAGCGGCCGCGATCGGGTTCTTTTCGTTTCTGCCGACCTCCTACCGGGGCTTGTCCGAGCTGGGGCTCATCTCCGGCGTCGGCATGTTCATCGCGCTGTTCTGCAACCTGACGGTCCTGCCGGCCCTGCTGAGCCTGGCACCGGGGCGGTGGGGCAACGGGGCGGAAGCGGCCGACGGCCGTGCGAGGCCCGGCGCATGGGTCAGCGGTTTCCTGCACCAGCGCCCCCGCACGGTTCTCGCCGTGTCCCTGTTGCTCGCGCTCGGCGCGGCGGCCGTGGCACCGATGGCGCGTTTCGACGACGACCCGCTGAACCTGCGCGACCCCGAGTCCGAATCGGTCGCCGTGTTGCGCGATCTCATCGAAGATCCGCGCTTCGAGCCCTATGCTGCGGTCGTCCTTGCCGACAACCTCTCGGCCGCTACCGGCTTGGCGGCCGAGCTCGAGACACTTGCCGAAGTGGCGGAGGCCAAAACCCTGCGCGACGCCGTACCCGCGCAGCAGGACGACAAGATCCTCGTCATCGAGCACATGTCGTTCTTTCTGGCACCGCTGTTGCTGCCGCAATCGCCGGAACCGCCGGCGGGCGCCGCCGAGCGGCAGCGGGCGGCCGCGGCCCTGCGCCGCCATGCGACGGTGCTCGCCGGTGCGACCGGAGACGCCCGCCTCGCGGCGGCCGTGGAACGCCTTGCCGCCGCGCTTGCGCCCCTGGAAACGGACGCGGAACGCCTTGCCGGGCTGGAAAGCGCCGTGTTCGCTTGGCTTCCGGACCTGATCGGGGATCTCGGCGAATCGCTGCTGGCCGAGCCCTTCTCGATCGAGGACCTGCCCGAGGATTTCCGGTCCCGCTGGCTGGCCGCGGACGGGCGCGCACTGATCGAGATCGTCCCGGCCGAGGACCTGCGCGGCCAGGATGCCCGCCGCCGGTTCGTCGCGGCCGTGCAGTCGGTCACACGGGCCGCCTCGGGCCCGCCGGTCATCATCACCGAGGCCGGGCGCGCCGTGATCGGTGCCTATCAAATGGCCGCCGTCATCGCGGTAACCGCAATCTGCGCCCTGCTGATCGTGTTGCTGCGGCGTGTCGCCACGGTGTTGCTGGTGCTGGCGCCGCTCTGCCTGGCGGCCCTGCTGACCGTTGCCGCCACGGTGATTTTCGATCTGCCCTTCAATTTCGCCAACGTGATCGTCCTGCCGCTGGTGTTCGGGTTGGGCGTGGCAGGCGGGCTGCACATCGTACTCAGGGCCAGGCAGGCGGGCGCGGATCGCCTGTTGGAGACCAGCACACCCAGGGCGGTGCTGTTCAGCGCGCTCACCACCGTGGGGTCGTTCGGTGCCCTCGCCCTATCCAGCCACCGGGGCACGGCAAGCATGGGCTTGCTGCTCACCATCGCAATCGGCCTGACGATGCTGAGCACCCTGGTGGTGCTGCCGGTCCTGCTCAGCTCGGTGGCACGCTGGCGTGACCGGCGGACAAGAACAAACTAGCTCGGAAAGTTGGGCGGGGAGCGCCGGTTCACCAGCGCAAGATCATGCGGTCGCCTTCGACCTCGTAGCCGGCGAGCCGGTCGAGCGCGCTCATGCCCAGCAGCGACATGCCCATGGGCGCCTGGATCACGGCGGCCTCGACGTCGTCCAGCTCCAGAGCGCCGATCCGCAGCTCGCGTATGGTGACCAGCGCGGCGCGCACCTCCCCGTTGGCCGTCGCAAAGACGGCGTTGTAGTCGAGACCGCTGGGGTAAAACCCGAGACGGC
>JAZFZX010000419.1:0-6591 GCA_036444135.1 Kiloniellales bacterium
AGCAGCAGAGCGTCCATCGTGGCCTCGTCCCAGGCGTGGTCGAGGCGGTTCAGCGCGGGATCGATCCCCTCCAGCCACACGACATCGCCGTTGAGCACGAAAAACGCCGCCTCGCCCAGCCACTGCAACGCGGCGCGCACGCCGCCGCCGGTGTCGAGCAGCTCCGGCTCGCGCGACAAAGTGATATTGGGCCGCGTGCGCACCGCCAGATGGGCTTCGATCTGATCGCCCAAGTGGTGCAGGTTGACCACCGCGTCGGTGACCCCGGCCGCCGCCAGCCGGTCGAGCGCCCGGTCGAGCATCGTCTCGCCGCGGATCTCCACCAGGGGTTTGGGCAGGCGGTCGGTGAGCGGGCGCAGCCGCTCGCCCCGGCCCGCGGCCAGCACCATGGCACGCCGAGGCATGTCTTGGGCCGCCGTTGCATCGTTCATGCGGCGGCCTCCGCCGGCGGCACGCGCCGCTCCGGCGGCGGAACGAACCGGTCGAACCAGGCCTTGACGGGCGCCAGCTCCGCCGCCGCCAGATCGCCCTCCAGCAACCGCCAGATCCGTGGTATGTGCGGCAGATATTGGGGCTTGCCGTCGCGCCGGCAGAGGCGGGTGAAGATGCCGATGACCTTGGCGTGGCGTTGCGCACCGAGCACGGCGTAGCTGGCTCGGAAATCCTCCGCGTTCATGTCCGGAAAGGCTGCCAGGTAGCGGTCCAGCATGGCCGCGATCAGGTCCGGGGCTATGTCGCGCCGGGCATCCTCGAGCAGCGACACCACGTCATAGGCGCGTGGGCCCACCACGGCGTCCTGAAAGTCGAGCAGGCCGCAGGCGGCTATCCCCGGGCGGCCCTCCACGACCATCAGGTTGTCGACGTGATAATCGCGCAGCACCAAGGTGTCGGGCACCCGCCGGGCGACGGGAAAGACTTCCCTCCAGGAACCGACGTAGGCTTGCCGCACCTTGGCCGGGGTCGGCCGACCGCTCAGCGCCGGCAGATACCAGTCGGGAAGCAGCACGGCTTCATCGAGCAACCGCGCGTCGTCGTAGGGCGGCAGCCCCTGGCCCGCCATGAACCCGGCGCCGGCCTTGGCTTGCAGCTCGATCAGCAGGTCGATTGCCAGGCGGTAGAGTGCCGCCTCGTCGGCCCCGCCGGCCAGGGCCAGGGTGAAGGTGCGGTCGCCCAGGTCCTCCAGCAGCATCAGGCCGTGCGATTCGTCAACGGCGAGCGGCCGTGGCGCGCTCAAGCCGAGCGACAGCAATAGGCGATCGACCCCGTGAAAGGCCGCGACGTTTTCGTGAGGCGGCGGCGCGTCCATCAGAACCGCCGTTTGCCCGCCCTGCCGCAGCCGCTCGTAGCGGCGGAACGACGCATCGCCTGCCAGGGGGCGCCGCTCGGCATCGCCCCAGCCGGCCTCCGCCAGAAAGGCAGCGATGCGGACGGCACGCCCAGCCATGGGCCTGACCTCCGGGGACGCACCTGCGGACGCGAGGTTTTCAAGCCCGGCGCCGGCCAGGCGCGCCCGCCAACCGCCATGCGCCCGCAGCACGGCCCGCCGCGCGTTCGGCGCGTCGCCATACGAGAGGCAAAGGTCGAGCCTGTCCAACGGCAGCCGAGACCCCAGGCGCTCGGGCCATTCGATAAGCGTGATGGCGGAAGCGAAGGCGTCCTCCAGGCCCAATTCGTCGGTCTCCCCGGGTTGCTCGATGCGGTAGAGATCCACATGCCAGACCGGTGCCGGCGCGCGCTCGTAGATCTGGACCAGGGTGAAGGTCGGGCTCGGCACCTCTTCCTCGCCGCTTTCGGCGCTGCCGGCCACCCCCCGCGGCGAGGGCAGGGCGTTGATGAAGGCACGTGCGAAACTGGTCTTGCCGACGCCCAGATCGCCCGCCAGCGCGATCACGTCGCCGGACTTCGCCATGCCCGCCAAGGCGCGCGCAAGCGCATGGGTGGCGGATTCGTCCGGCAGATCGAACGTGCGCCCTTCGCTGCCGGCCTCACCGGGGCTCATGACGGCCCACGGCCTCAGCTTCCCGCCGCGGCTTCCTGGCCCGGCCCCATATCGTCCGGGCCATCCGGGCCGGCCGGACCCGTCTCGGTGACCTCGGTGGCCGAGTCCTGGGGCGGCGGGTCCTTGGGAATGAAGCAGCTCACCCGTGTACCCTCGCCGGCCATGGACTCGAGCTCCACCCGGCCGCCGTGCAACTCCACCAGGCGCTGCACCAGCGACAGCCCCAGACCGGCGCCGGTCTGCCGTCCCGTGCCGGCCCGTTCGAAGGAGCCGAAGACCCGGTCCTGATCGATTTCCGGAATGCCCACACCGGTATCGGAGACGGCCAGTTCTATCCCGTCGTCCTGGCGCCGCGCCGCGATCGTGACGGTGCCGCCTTCGGGCGTGAACTTGAGCCCGTTCGACAACAGGTTGAAGAGCGCCTGTTTGAGCCGCCGCTCGTCGGCCACCTGCATACCGATGTCCTCGGGACAGTCGAGCACCAGCTCGATTCCCCGGTTGCGGGCCCGTTCAAAGCCCAGCTTGTGCACGCTTTCGAGCAGGGGATAGAGGTCGACCTCGTTGAGATCGAGACGCAGATAGCCGGCCTCTATGGTGGCCAGATCGAGGATGTCGTTGATCAGGGTGAGCAACCGCTGCGAGGATTCGACGATCGCCTGGCTGTATTCGAGCTGCCGCTGGTTGAGCTCGCCGAAGTACTGGTTCTGCAAGATCTCCGCGAAGCCGACGATGGCATTGAGCGGCGTGCGCAGCTCGTAGGAGACGTTGGCGATGAACTCGGACTTGAGTCGGTCGGCCGTCACCAGGGCCTCGTTGCGCTCCAGCAGGGCGCGCTCGACCCGGGTCGAATCGGTGACATCGAGGAAGGTGAAGAGATTGGCGCCGTCGGGCAGCGGCACCTGCGCCCACTGGATGACCGAGCCGTCGGCCCGTTCGCGCTGGCGGCCGCGGGTGTTGGGCTCGGTCGACTGGCCGACGATCCGTTCCATGAGCTCCGGCCAGGCCTCGTCGGATATGTTGAAATAGGCCCGCGACTCGGGAATGACATCGCGCAGATGCGGCTCGCCCGCCAAAAAGGCCTGATCCAGGCTCCACATGCGCCCGTAGACAGGGTTGAAGAGCTTGAGGCGGCCGTCGGCGCCGTAAACGGCCACCGCCTCGAACAAATGGTCCAGGGTCTCCCGCTGCACGGCGATCAAGGTGTTGTACGAACTCTCCAGGGCCAGGCGGTCGGTCACGTCCTCGAAAGACATGAGCACGCCGCCGAAGGGATGCGGCGTCGCCGTCAAACGCAGCGTCGAGCCGTCCGGCAGGTGAAGGAGATCTTCCAGCGGATCGATGAGCGTGCTGAACATCCGCACCTGATCGCGTTTGAAGGCGGGAAAGTCGGATTGCTCCGGCAAGTGCCGCTGCTCGCGCAGCAGCTCGTAGATGTCGTTGAGGTGCGGCTCGCCCTCCAACGCACTTTCGTCCACGCCCCAGAGCCTGGCGTAGGCCGTGTTGAAGAACTTGAGATGCATGTCCGGGCCGAAGATCGCGATCCCGCTGCCCAGGGCCTCCAGGACCTCGGCATGGGCCTCTATGTGGCGTTTGAGCTCAACGTGCAGGCCCTCGGTGGCGGTGCGGTCGAGCGCGACGCCCACGGTCGCACCGGTGCCGTTGGCCGACAGGGGCGCTTCGTAGAGATCCATGAGGCGCCGTTCGCCGCCCACCACGACGTGCAGGCTCTCGGATCGGACCTGAGCGCTGTCCAAGGCCTGGCGGGCGATCTCGCGGCTGGCGCGGGCCTGGGCCTTGCCGGGCAGCTCGATGCCCTCGCGCACCACGGATTCCGCATCCCGCTCGACGGCCTGTGCATAGGCCCGGTTGCAATAGACCAGGTCGAGATCGGCGTTGCGCCGCCAGACCGGCATCGGCAGGGCCTCCAGCGCCGCCGCGCCGGACTCGCGATCGGCTTCGGCGCGGGCCAGCGCCTCGGAGAGATCCATTTCCACCTCGCCGGCGCGCGCCGCCCAGCGTGCCGCCTCTGCCTCCGCCGCCGCGCAGCGGCGCCCCCGGCCGACGGCAAAGATGGCGCAGGCCAGCGCCGCGACAAGCGCGGCGATCAGGACCACGATCACTTCAAAGGGCAAATCCGCGACGGCGTTCACAGGTGTGCGCCTCGCCGCAACGTACCGGTTTCAGGTCTGAAATGACCGGCAACAGATCCGCTACGGCGCGGGCGTCCTCTTCGCAAGGCCGAAATTCGCCGCGAGTCTAAGCCAAGGTTTCGATTCGGAACAAGAGCCCACTGCCGTTCGTTGGCCTCAATAGCGGTAGTTTTCGCCCTTGAAGGGGCCGTCGGCCGCGACACCGATGTATTTGGCCTGGGCATCGGACAGTTTCGTCAGCTTGGCACCGATCTTCTCCAGATGCAGCGCGGCGACCTTTTCGTCGAGCTGCTTGGGCAGCACGTAGACCTTCTTTTCGTACGCCTCGGGCTTGGTCCACAGCTCGATCTGGGCCAGCACCTGGTTGGTGAAGGAGGCGCTCATCACGAAACTCGGGTGGCCCGTGGCGCACCCCAGGTTCACGAGACGGCCCTCGGCCAAGAGGACGATCCGCTTGCCGTCGGGGAACTCGATCTCGTCGACCTGCGGCTTGACGTTGGACCACTTGAAATTGCGCAGCGCCTCGACCTGAATTTCGTTGTCGAAATGGCCGATGTTGCAGACGATCGCCCGGTCCTTCATGGCCCGCATGTGCTCGACCGTGATCACGTCGATGTTGCCGGTGGCCGTGACGAAGATATCGCCGAGGGATACGGCGTCGTTCAGGGTCACGACGTCATAACCCTCCATCGCGGCCTGCAGCGCGCAAATGGGATCGACCTCGCTTACCATGACCCGGCAACCGGCGTTCCTCAGCGAGGCGGCGGAGCCCTTGCCGACATCGCCGTAGCCGTTCACCACCGCCACCTTGCCCGCCATCATGACATCGGTGGCCCGCCGGATGCCGTCCACCAGGCTCTCGCGGCAGCCGTAGATGTTGTCGAACTTCGACTTGGTCACGCTGTCGTTCACGTTGATCGCCGGGCACAGCAGCGCGCCCTTCTTCTCCATTTCGTAGAGCCGGTGCACGCCCGTCGTCGTCTCCTCGGTGACGCCGCGGATGCTCCCGCCGAGCTCGGTGTACCAGCCGGGCTTGCTCTCGAGGCGCTTGCGGATCGCCGCGAACAGGGCCTCCTCCTCCTCGTTCTGGGGTTTGGCGACCAGCGAGGCGTCGCTCTCAGCCCGCATACCCAGGTGGACCAGCAAGGTCGCATCGCCGCCGTCGTCGAGGATCAGGTTCGGCGTGCCGCCGTCGGCCCACTCGAAAATCCGGTGCGTGAAATCCCAGTATTCGCTCAGGGTTTCGCCTTTGAAGGCGAAGACCGGCGTACCGCCCTCGGCGATGGCCGCCGCCGCGTGATCCTGGGTCGAGTAGATATTGCACGAGGCCCAGCGCAGGTCGGCGCCCAGCGCACGCAGGGTTTCGATCAACACGGCGGTCTGAATCGTCATGTGCAGCGAGCCCGCGATACGGGCGCCGGCGAGTGGCTGGCTGGCGCCGAATTCCTCGCGCACCGCCATGAGACCCGGCATCTCGACCTCGGCCAGCGCGATCTCCTTGCGGCCCCAGTCGGCCAACGACAGGTCGGCGACCTTGAAATCCTCGAATTCGGCCATTGTCCTCGTCTCCCCTCAACACACCTGCAACAGCGCGCTCATGTATCAAGCGACAGGCGGCACCGCAAGGCGCGCCTTATACCAACGATCCTAGATATAGACCCATTTCATGGGCACGAAATCGGTTCGTCCGGCTCGGGGCCGGTTTCGCCGCCCCAGCCGATCACGCCAAGGCGTTGAAGTCGTCGAGCAGCGCCGTGATGCGGCCCGAATCGTACTGATCCATGATCACGCTGGCGCGCCGGGTGGCTTCCTGCATGTCGAGTTTCAGGATGCGGCTTTTCACCCGCGGCAGGGCGTTGGTCGACATGCTGAGCTCGCGCACGCCCAGCCCCAACAGCAGCGCCGTATAACGCGGATCGCCGGCCATCTCCCCGCAGATCGAAACGGGGATGCGGGCGCGCAACGCCGCCTCGATCGAGAATTGAATTAGCCGCAGCACGGCCGGATGCAGCGGGTTGTAAAGATGCGCCACCTGCTCTTCGCCGCGGTCTATGGCCAGCGTGTACATGGTCAGGTCATTGGTGCCGATGGCGAAGAAATCGGATGACCGGGCCAGCGCATCGGATGACAGGGCCGCGCCCGGCACCTCGATCATGACGCCCACGGGGGGCAGCGGATCGGCGATCTTGACCCCGCGGCGCACGAGACGCCGCGCTACGGTGACCAGCCGCTTGCGCACCGCCGCCACCTCGGAGCTCGTGGTGATCATGGGCAGAAGGATGCGCAAAGGGCCATAGGCGCCGGCCCGCAGCATGGCGGCCAGTTGCGTTTCCAGCAGCTTTGGTTCCTTGAGCGACAGACGGATGGCGCGCAGTCCCAGGGCCGGGTTCACGGACTCCCCGATCTGTTCGCCCAAGGACGTGGCCAGCTTCTCGCCGCCCA
>JAZFZX010000420.1:0-3151 GCA_036444135.1 Kiloniellales bacterium
CACCAGGACGCCGGCCAGGTGGTTCAGCGCGGCATCGCCGGCGGCATGCCCGAGACTGTCGTTGATCTGCTTCATGCCATTCACGTCGAAGTAAAGCACGCTGCTCGGCGTCTTGTAGCGTACGGTGAAGGCCATCATGCGCGACAACTCGCGGACGAAGGCACGGCGGTTCAGGACCGGCGTCAAAGCATCCCGGTCGGCGAGCGCCTCCAGCTGATTGAGGCGCTTCTTGGCCCGCTCCAGCTCGTCGCGCAGGCGCTGGACTTCCGCCATCGGCTGGCCCAAAGCGGCGCGAACCTTCGGGGTCAATTCGGATTCGGGGATGCATGAAATGCTCGCGATATCGATCCGCTCGCTTAGCCGGCGCACGGGGCTTGCCGCCGCGGCGGCGCACGCCGGCCGAGCCGGGCCGATGGCGCCCGCCGCACCCGCTTGGGATGCGCCGCCGAAACCGCTAAGACAAATGGTGTCGCGTACTTTCATGAACTGCCTCGCACCGCGGGCCCACCATCGCTCGTTAACTCCGTTGCGCCCCGTAGGCGCCCGGAAGACGGACAAACCCTAAACGAAGATGGTAAACGGTTCGTTCACACGCCAAACGGCATCCCGCCGTAGGCCCGAGGGCCGCCCGGCCCCACGTCCGGCGAGCTTGCCTCGTGCCGACCTTGCTCCGATAATGCGCCCCCTTTGCGCCTCGCGGCAGCCGAAAGGACGATCATGGCTGAACCACAACCGGCCGTCGGCATCATCATGGGCAGCCAGTCGGACTGGGCCACGTTATGTCATGCGGCCGAGACGCTGGAGACCCTGTCGGTTCCCTACGAGACGCGGATCGTATCGGCGCACCGCACGCCGCGGCGCATGGCGGACTATGCGTCGACGGCACGCGAACGTGGCCTGAAAGTGATCATCGCAGGCGCCGGCGGCGCCGCCCACCTGCCCGGCATGGTGGCCTCGCTGACGCCCCTGCCGGTGTTCGGTGTGCCGGTGGAGAGCAAGGCGCTCAAGGGCCTGGACAGCTTGCTCTCGATCGTTCAGATGCCGGGCGGCGTTCCGGTCGGCACGCTCGCAATCGGCCGCGGGGGGGCAATCAATGCGGCGCTGCTGGCCGCCGCCGTCATCGCGCTCAGCGACCAGGGCGTGGCCGCGGCGCTCGACGACTGGCGCGCGGGGCAGACCGAGCAAGTGGCCGAACACCCCAGCGACGAGGACTGACCCGGCATGCCGCCTACGCTCGATGCGCCGCTCTCTCCAGGCGCCGTCATCGGAATTCTGGGCGGTGGACAGCTTGGCCGCATGGCGGTGCTCGCCGCGGCGCGATTGGGTTACCGCTGCCACATCTACGTTCCCGAACAAGACGCACCGGCGGCCCAGGTCACGCCGCTTGCCACCGTGGCCCCCTATGACGACCGGGCGGCCTTGGCGGCCTTCGCCGAGGCCGTCGACATCGTCACCTACGAATTCGAGAACATCCCCTTCGAGACCGTGGACTTCCTGGCCGAAAGGGTGCCTCTGCGGCCCGGCGCCGCGGTGTTGCGAATCTGCCAAGACCGCCTGCGCGAGAAGGATTTCTGCCGCACGCTGGGGGTGCCGACCACGCGCTTCGCAGAGGTCACGGACCCCGAGATGCTCGCCGGCGCGGTGCGCGACTTCGGCGGGCCTTGCGTTCTCAAGACCGCGCGCCTGGGTTACGACGGCAAGGGCCAGGTGGCGATCGGGGCCGACACGGACCTACATAAAGCCTGGGCGGAAATGACCGGCCGCGCCGTGGAGCCCAAAGGCATCGTCGAGGCCTATGTCGACTTTGATCTCGAGATCTCGGTGATCGTCGCGCGCGCCGCCGACGGCAGCAGCCAGACCTATGTCCCCGTCGAGAATCAGCACCGCAACCACATCCTCGACCGTACCCTCGTTCCGGCCCGCATCGCGCCGGAGGTGGCCGAACGCGCCGAGGGACTGGCCCGCGGGCTGGCCGAGGGTCTCGGGATCGTGGGCCTGCTCGCGGTCGAAATGTTCGTCACGACCGACGGGCAGGTGCTGGTCAACGAGCTGGCGCCGCGGCCGCACAATTCCGGCCATTGGACGATCGACGCCTGCGTCACCTCGCAGTTCGAGCAGTTCATCCGGGCCGTGGCGGGATTGCCGCTGGGGTCCAGCGCCCGGCTGGCCGATGCGGAAATGAAGAACCTGCTGGGCGACGAGGTGGACCGCTGGCCGGACATCCTGTCGGAACCCAACTCCAAGCTACACCTTTACGGCAAGGCCGAGGCCCGCCCCGGCCGCAAGATGGGCCACGTCACACGGCTGATCCCCAAGACCTGAGGCGCCATACCAGCCGCCGCCGCCACCGCCGCCGCCACCGCCGCCTGACCCACCGCCGCCGCCGGAACCGCTGCTCGATCCCGGCGCCGTCGAGGCCGCGCTCACGGCCCCGGCCAAGCCACCGCCTAGGGACGAAGCCAGGTCGCCGAAACCGCCGTGATGGTGACCGCCGGAATACCAGCGCGGGCTGTACTGGCCGCGCCTGCCGCCTTCGGCCTGGCCGGCCTGGGTCAGCACGTCGGAGAACTGCTCGCTCCACGCCTGCTCGACGCCCAAAGCCAAGGCATAGGGCAGGAATCGCTCGAACAGCTCCGGCGTGCGCTCCGGCGGGTTCAACAGATTCATGCGGTCCTTCTCGGCCACCGACAGGTAGTCGGCAAAGCCCTCGATCTGGTCCATCACCCGGCGGCCGAGCCGGGTCGGCGCCTTGAGCAGGTGATAGAACACCAAGTTGACCATCTGAATGCCCAGCAGCATGGCGGCGGCGCCACTCGACGCAGGACTTCCTCCACTCTCAGCCCGACCCTGGGAGGGTTCCCGTCGGTGGACTGCACCATGTTTATCGGTTCGCTGCTTAACCGTGCCAGATTGAATTATTGCGCCCTACAACGGGATTATCGGCGGCATGGGACAATCGAGGACATCCGAAAAGGCCCGCAATAATTCGACTTCAACGGGAGATATTATTTGATCATGTACGACACTGGCGGCACAGGCCTTCAGTAGTTGCGGCTTGGCCAGGGGTTTCAGCTTTGCAAGTTTTTGCAGGGAACGATCCAGATCTGAAAGACTGATTTCATTTTCTGCCACTAATTGAAGCCCGCTGAAC
>JAZFZX010000421.1:0-2081 GCA_036444135.1 Kiloniellales bacterium
GCGGCGATCATCGTGGCGGGCGCGGCGCTGCTCAACCTGGGCGGCTAGGCCCGGCGGGAACAGCGCCCGGCGCTCCCGGTCAGGCCACCGATCCGACCGACCGGCGCGCCGCCCACGGCAGGCGAAGCGCATAGGCGCCGTCGCCCAGCAGCCCCAGCACCAAGGCCGAAACCGCCAGGAACAGGGGATATTCCCATCCTCCGCCTTGATTGGTGAACAGCCAGCCATTGCCCCAATGGGCCCAGGCGGCGCCCAGCAGGATCGGGGTCAGGCCCAGCGCCACCCAACGGCTCCCGATACCCAGGATGAGCAGAATGCCGCCCGCCGTCTCGGCGGTGAAGACCACGTAGGCGAGGGCGGCCGGCAGACCGATCGATTCGAAAAACTGCGCCGTCCCCGGCAGGGTGTAGACGAAGCCCTTCAGCCAGAGTCCGTGGGCGATAAACATGACGCCGAGCGCCACGCGCAATAACAAGGCCGCGTAGGGGGCCGTCTTGGAATCCACCATGATGCGTCTCCATCGCTAAGGCTGTGCCGAGTTACCAACGTGAATACCGGCCTGTGCCGGGTCTTATGCGCAAAGATGGTCTGTGTTTAAACGCACCTCAATTCGTATATTTTGCACTTTATCTGTGCAATAACGCACAGATGCAACGAAATGGCCTCGCCTGGGACGACCTGCGGACCGTGCTCGCCGTCGTACGCGGCGGCAGCCTTTCCGCGGCGGCCCGCTCGCTCGGCGTCAATCACGCGACGGTCTTCCGCCGGCTCAAGGCGATCGAGGCACGGCTGGGCGTGCGGCTGTTCGAACGCCTGCCGGGCGGTTACATGGCCACCGCAGCCGGCCTCGAGGTGCGCGCGGCGGCCGAGCGCGTCGAGGTCGAGGTACTGGATCTGTCGCGGCGGCTGGCCGGCCGGGACCTGCGGCTGGAGGGAACTGTCCGCCTAACCGCGCCGGACGACATGATGGAGCGCGTGCTGAGCGCGTGCCTGGCGCGCTTTCGCACGCGTTATCCCGGGATCGTGGTGGAAGCCATGATCGACAACCGGATGCTGAGCCTGACCCACCGGGAAGCCGACGTCGCCGTCCGGCCCACTGCCGAACCGCCGGAGGCGCTGGTCGGCCGCCGCATCGCGACGGTGGCGGCGGCGGCCTATGCCGACCCGGGCTGCCTGCCGGTCACGCCCGCCGAGATATCGCCCGACCAGCTCCGCCAACTGCCCTGGATCGGCTGGGAGGAAGGCGGCGGGCCCGCCAGCCTGGTGGGCTGGCTGTCGCGCAACGGACTTGCGGGGCAGGTGGTCTACCGCGTCAACAGCATGCTCAATCAGTTCACCGCCTGCGTCGCCGGAGTCGGCGTCGCGCTTCTGCCGTGTTTCCTGGGCGAGCGCCACGACACCCTGGTGCGGGTACTGCCGCCGCAGCGCGATCTCGAAACCGGCCTGTGGCTGCTCACACATCGGGACCTGCGCCGAACGGCACGGGTCCGTGCCTTGCTCGACTTCCTGTACGACGAGCTGCGGACCTGGCGCCCCCGTTTCGAAGGCCCGCCGCCGGAGCAACCCTGAACCCCCATTATCGCGGACATCCGGCCGATCGAGGCCCGACTCGCCGTCGAGGGTCTTTCCAGGTACCATTCCCGGAAACCGGGGCGCTCATCTGGAATTTCCCGGCTTCATAGGGGGCACGCTGTCATGGCAAAATGTCTTGCGCCCATGGCGCTCAGCCTGGTTCTCGCCGTAGCGGCGTGCGCGAGCCAGCCGGAGAGCCCGCCCACGGTCGGCGACGCGGACCTTTCGACACGCGAGATTTCGCCCGGCGAGGGATTTGTCGTCTCCTTCAACCTGAACGTGACAGACCCCGCGGAGGTCGAGCGCATCTATCTGCGCGGCTTGCCCAAAAACTCGCTCCTCGCCGGCACGCAGACCGACCTGCGCCTGCCCGAGGCGCCAGACACGCTTTACGAGTCGCTGATCGTCGTGCGGAAACCGGCTGCGGACGGTCAATACAATCTGGAACTCGTTATCGAAAGATCGGGTCAGGCTTTCATCGCACCACTGGGTCCCCTGGCCATTCGCGA
>JAZFZX010000422.1:0-2610 GCA_036444135.1 Kiloniellales bacterium
CCAACCCCGATCCGAGCGAGACGGAGGTGCGCGAGGCGCTATCCGGGAACCTGTGCCGCTGCACCGGCTACCAGGGGATCGTGGCCGCGGCGCTCGATGCGGCCCAGCGGATGCGGGCGCAGGCGGAGGGCGCACCGTGACCGACTCTATCATTGGCGCGCGCATCGGGCGGTTCGAGGACCGGGCCCTGCTTACCGGCCAGGCGCAGTATCTCGACGACATTCACATGGTGGGCATGGTGGAGATGGCCTTCGTGCGCAGCCCCCATCCCCACGCCCTGATCCGCGGCATCGATTCCAGCAAGGCGCTGACCCTGCCCGGCGTGTACGCGGTCTACAGCCACGCCGACTTGGCTTCCGTGCTGACCACGGACCGGATTCCGCAGGACAAGGCCGGCGCGAGATTTCCCGACACGACCTGGCCGGTGGTGCTGCCGAGGGACGAGACCTGTTTCGTCGGCGAACCGGTCGCGGCGGTGGTCGCGGAGTCGCGCTATATTGCGGAGGACGCGGCCGCCCTGGTGGAGGTCGATTACGAGCCCCTGGAACCGGCCGCGGATTGCCGCGACGCGGCGGCGCCCGGCGCGCCCAAGGTGCATCGGGAGGCGCAGAACAACATCGTCACCGAGTTTCGCACCGACTACGGCGACTGTGCCGCCGCCTTCGCCGCGGCGGATCACGTCTTCGCCATTTCCCTGAAGCAGCATCGCGGCGCCGGCCATCCGATCGAGGGGCGCGGCACCATCGCGCGCTACAGCGCGGTCGGCGATGAGATGACAGTCTGGGCCTCGGTCCAGACCCCCCACAAGCTGCGCAACGGGCTGATGGAGCTGTTCGGCGTCGACGAAAGCGGGGTGCGGGTCATCGTGCCCGACGTCGGCGGTGCCTTCGGCGCCAAGAACCTGGTCTATCCCGAGGACGTCATGGTGGCGGTGGCGGCGCGGCTCTTGGAACGGCCGGTCAAATGGGCCGAGGACCGCCGCGAGCATTTCCTGGCGGCGGTCCAGGAGCGCGACCAATACTGGGACCTGGAGATCGCCTGCGATGGGGAGGGCCGGATACAGGGCGTTCGCGGCAAGATCATCCACGACCAGGGCGCCTATACCTTGCTGGGGCTGCATACGCCGCACAACTGCTCGATCGGCGTTCCCGGACCCTATGTGGTGCCGAACTATCAGATCGACGTGGTCGTGGTCGAGACCAACAAGGTCGGCTGCGTGCCGATCCGAGGCGCGGGCTATCCGGAGGCGTCCTTCGCCATGGAGCGGCTGCTCGACGAGATCGCGCGTGGGCTTGGCCTGGACCGGGCCGAGCTGCGGCGTCGCAATCTGATCCCGGCCGAGAAGATGCCTTACGAGCATCCCATGAAGACCCGCGAAGGCACGCCGACGATCTACGACACCGGCGACTTCCCGGCCTGCCAGGTCCAGGCGCTGGAGACCGCCGATTACGCCGGCTTCGCCGCGCGTCAGGCCCGGGCCCGGTCCGAGGGGCGCTACCTGGGCATCGGGGTCAGCAACATGGTCAAGGTGACCGGGCGCGGACCCTTCGAGTCGGGCGTCGTGCGGGTCGGCCGTTCGGGCCGCGTCAGCGTCTACACCGGCGCCATGGAGATGGGCCAGGGCACCAAGACCAGCCTGGCCCAGATCTGTGCCGAACACCTCGGGGTCCCGCCCGGGGAGATCACGGTCGTCGCGGGCGATACCGGCGCCGTGCTGCACGGCATCGGCGGCTACGGCAGCCGCCAGACGGTCACCGGGGGCAGCGCGGTTCACCTCGCCGCCATCGAGGTCCGCGACAAGGCGCTCAAGGTCGCCGCCCACACCCTGGAGGTGTCCGAACGGGACCTGGAGCTCAAGGATGGCGAGGCGCGGGTCAAAGGAGCGCCGGAGTTGTCCATGAGCCTGGCCGACATCGCCAAGGCGCTGGCCGGCGCCAAGGGTTACTCCCTGCCCAAGGAGGTGACTCCCTGGTTGCAGGCGAGCGTCAACTTCCGGCCGCCGGACGTGACCTACGCCAATGCCGCCCACGTGGTCGAGGTCGAGGTCGATATCGGCACCGGCGGCGTCAAGATCCTGCGTTACGTCGTGGCCAACGACAGCGGCCGGCTGATCAACCCGACGATCGCCGAAGGCCAGCTTCACGGCGGCACCGCGCATGGCATCGGCAACGCGCTGTTCGAATGGATGGGTTACGACGAGAACGCCCAGCCGGTCACCACGACCCTCGCCGACTATCTGCTGCCGACGGCGACCGAGGTGCCGAACTTCGAGATCATTCATGCAGAGATCCCCTCGACCCTGAACCCGCTCGGCGTGAAGGGGATCGGCGAGGCCGGGACCGTGCCCGTGGCCGGCGCGGTCATCTCGGCGATCGAGCACGCATTGGAACCCTTCGCGGTGCGCATCGCCGAGGCGCCGATCTCACCGGGCCGGTTGATCGAATTGATCGCGGCCGGGAGGCAGGGAAGCTGAGTTGCTCGTCCGGGCGGTTCTTGCGGAGCGGTCAGCCGCGCCCGAACAGGCGCCGAATCGCGCCGCGGATAGCATCCCACAAGACCCGGAATCCGAGGCCGGCGGCCGAGATCGGTCGGGCCGGGGCGGGTTCCGGG
>JAZFZX010000423.1:0-3143 GCA_036444135.1 Kiloniellales bacterium
CGATCACATCGTCGATGCGACCATCGAACGGCTGAGAAACGGCCGCCCGGCCCGGGAGATTCTGGCGGCGGCCTGCCTGGCGGTCAGCCGCTCGACCGAGCTTCCGCCGGATCATCACGGCGGCCCGGTCCATCCGGTCTCGGGCATGCACGCGGTCTACCAGTTGGCGTCCCGCCTCGGCGGCGACAGCGGGTATCTGCCGGTCGTTCAGTCGGTGGCCCTGGCCAACAAGCACGTCAATTCGCCGGAAATGGGCCCGGCCCTCATGCCGGCGCTCGATCCCGCGCCGTTGGCAGGCACGGACACGGCGGCCTTGCTGGCCGGCTTCCTCCAGGCCCTGGCCGACCGTCAGACGCCCGCCGCCGAGCGCCACCTCCTGGCGCTCCTCCCGGTCGCCGCGCCCGGCCAGATCCTCGACGCCATGCTGCAGGTGGCGCTGCCGAGAAATGCCTTGGACGACCATTACCTGCTCTATCCCATCTATGCCTTCCGGGCGCTCGACGACCTCGGTTGGGACTGGGCGCCCGTCGTCTTGCGCCCGCCGGTGCGCTACCTGGCGCGCCATCCCATGATGGAGGCGATCGGCGAGTTCAAGCCCGACGTGGTCGCCGAAGGTGTCGCGCTCTACCAGGCTTTCGCCGGCATCGAGCGCATGATCGACGACCACGG
Organism: Kiloniellales bacterium; assembly: GCA_036444135.1. Classification (GTDB taxonomy): domain Bacteria; phylum Pseudomonadota; class Alphaproteobacteria; order Kiloniellales; family JAKSDN01; genus JAZFZX01. The sequence goes on from JAZFZX010000423.1 coordinate 670, forward strand.
GCTGACGGAAGACTGCGTGGCCTTGGCGACGCAGGATGCGGAGAGCGCGGCGATCGGCCGCCTGGCCGAACGGATCGGCCAGGTCGGGGAAATCCGCTCGGTGGTCCGCCTGCTGGCGCGGGCCCTGGCCGAGGGCTTGTCCCTCGCGGGCGCCGGCGAAGCGCTGTCGATCGGTGGCGGGCTCCTGTTCCTGCGCTGCTCTTCCGGCAATCCCTTCGAGGTGCACATCCACACGGGCATCAACGCGCGCCGTTACCTGCTCGGCCTCGAGGGCGTGTGCTTCCGGACCAAGGTTCTCGGCTTGCTGAGCTGGGGCCTCGGTATGGAGGTCCGCTATCTCGACCCGACCCTCACCTGGACACCGGGCGCGCCGCCGGAGGTCCTCGCCGGGCTGGCGGCGCGCGGCCAGGACGACCTGTTGCAGACGATCGCGGAGAGCATCCTGACCCAGCCGGTGGTCGATCTGGAAACCATCGAGGTTTCGGTCGACGAGCTGGTGGCAGCGGACCAGGTCCGGGACACCATCGCCCTGGCCCAGCAATACGCCGAGGCCGGATACGACCCGGAGCCCTATTTCGAGCTGCTGGGACGGTTGACCTGTCGTGACGACCAGTCGGAGATGCACGCCTACAAGCTTCAACAGGTCGCCTACGAGGAATACTTCGGTGTACGGGAACCGTATCGCTGGGTGCACATGGTCTCGGCGGCGCGCCATGCCGCCTGTGTCGTCAACCTGCGGCCGCAGACCGTCTATCCGGCGGCGCAATCGCGCCTCGCGCACTAATACCAACGGTCCCAGATATTGACCGATTTCACCGCGGCGATTTTGGTTCGCCGGATAGGGGCGAGCCGCGCCGTAGTGCCGGACACTTCAAGCGACGAGCGACGCCGGCGGCGGCCAAAAGCGCCCGGCCCCATGGGTGGCGCAAATCGGCCCGCCGGGTGCGTTCCGGCGCTCGCCCGATGTCCCGGCATCGCGCGTCACGCCACGCCTGCCCGGACGAACCGATTTCGTGCCCATGAAATTGGTCAATATCTGGGACCGTTGGTATAACCCTGCGTGGCGGGATCGATCGGGGAACCCGCCGTCAGGCCCCCATCCAGGGTGAACAGCTGGCCGGTCGCGAAGGACGCCTCGTCCGACGCGAGCCAGACGGCGAGTGCCGCGATGTCCCGGGGCGTACCCAGGCGGCCGGCAGGATGCCGCGCGATCGCCGCTTGTTCCGCGGCCTTGGGGTCCGCCGCCTGGGCGAAGGCCTGCTCGGACATCTCGGTCATGATCCAGCCGGGGCAGATCGCGTTACAGCGGATGCCGTCGCGGCCGTGATCGACCGCAATGCTCCGGGTCAGGCCATGCACGCCGGCCTTGGAGGCGTTGTAGACCGCCATGTTGGGGTCGGCGGCCTGGCCGCTGATCGAACCGAGGTTGACGATCACACCGCCGCCCTGGGCCCGCATCAGGGGGATGGCGTGCCGGCAGCAGAGATAGATGCCCTTGAGGTTGACGCCCATCACCCGGTCCCAGTCGTCCTCGCTGGTCTGGTCGATGGGTTTTTCGAGCTGGATGCCGGCGTTGTTGACCAGCACGTCGATGCGCCCGTGGCGCGCCTGCACCTGGCCGACCAGGGCCTCGGCGTCGTCAGCCTTCGACACATCGGCCGCCATCCATTCGATCGGGTCCGGCAAGGGGGTACCGGGTGCCGTGCGGCTCGCCGCCACCACCACTGCGCCTTCGGCGGCGAAGCGCTCGGCGATGGCCCGGCCGATGCCCCGGCTGGCGCCGGTGACCACGGCGATCTTGTCCTGGAGCCGTCCCGTCATGCGTGGCCCGTGCGTCGCCCCCTATCGCAGGATCATGCCGGTGTGGATCAACGCTCTTGGGCCCCGGCAATCTGCCGGTAGGCCTCCAGAACCAGGCCGTGGAAGTGGTGCACGCCGTGTTCGCTGAGCCCGCTGCGCTCGGGATCGACGATGAAGCGCCCGCGGTCGAAGGCCGGGGTGCTCATGCCCCGCTGCACGCTCTCGACGATGGCGATGTCCTCAGCCTGGAGCACCTTGTCGACGTATTCGAGCGCCTTTTCCTGCTGTTCCGTCGGCTGTTCCTGCAGGAAGTAGAAGTCATAGCTTTCGAAGGTGGTGTCGATGCCGAGCGGCACCACGTTCAACACCATGAGGTTGCCGGAGCCGGGAAAGCGCAGCAGGCAGATATTGGGCCACAGCCACCAGACCGCGTGATCCTGAACGTCGGCGCCGGCCACGTCGTAGGCGGTGTTGGCCTTGGTTCCGGCACGCGACATATGGCTCGAGTAGATCCCGTGCGTGGTGACCCGGTAGCTGTCCATATCGACCAGGCTGACGAAGTCCTTGTGTGCGATCGGGCAGTGGTAGCATTCGAGGAAGTTGTCGATGACGTTCTTCCAGTTCGACTTGAAGGTGTAGGTCAGCCGGCGCGCCCGGGTGAGCCGGTCGAGGTC
>JAZFZX010000424.1:0-6572 GCA_036444135.1 Kiloniellales bacterium
GCCGGAACGGACGAGAGCATGAGTTTGGCACGGGATTGGATACAGCAGAACGCGTCCGACCTGAACACGAGCCCGCCTGCAGTCTCGGAGGGTTCAGTCCTACTTCATCTGAGCTGACGCCCTAACGCCCAGGGATGATCTCGTAGTCCGGCGCCTCGGGGTCCGGTTCGGGGACGAGCCGCAGCGGCTGCCCGAGGCGTGCTTCCAGGTCGGCCCGCGCGGCGGCGGCCGGTCCATCGAGCGCCGCGAGCGCCCGTGGCGCCATCCGCAGGGTCAGCACCGCGCCCGGATCGTGCGTGGCCGCGCGCCGGGCCGCGCGCAGGGCTTCGAATGCCAACGTTACCGGCGTCTTGGCGCGGCCGCTGCCGGCCAGCCCGCAGGGCGCGGTCAAGATCTCGTGCAACGCCGGGGCGCCCCGCCGGCGGGTCATCTCCACCAGACCGGAGACCGACATGGCGAAGACCCGGCAGGGTTCCCGGTCGCCCTTGGCCCCGGCCCGCAGGGCATCCACCACCTGTTTGCGGTCGACCCGGCCGCGTAGCTCCAGGAAATCGATCACCGCCAGGCCCGACAGCGCGCGCAGGCGCAACTGGCGCGGAATCTCCACCGCGGCCTCCAGATCGACCGCGAGAGCGAGCGCCTGGCCCGCCTCGCCGCCCCGGTGGCCGGCGCTATCCACGTCGATGACGGTCATGGCGCGGGTCGGCTCGATCAGGAGCCTCCCGCCTGACGGCAGAGCGGCCTCCGGCTGCAAGAGCGCCTCGATGGCTTCCTCGACGCCACCGCCGTCCAGGTAGGGCCGTTCGAACAGCGGCTCCGGGTCCAGATCGAGCTTCACGGAGGCCGCCAGCGCCGGGTGTGCTGCCGCGAGCCGGGCGCGCAGGTCGGCGAAGCTATCGGGATGGTCCACCAGGATCTCGTGCGGCGGCGGGTCCGCGCCCAGCAGCCGCGCGACGGGATCGGTGCCGCGCGCCAGGAGATGCGGCGGCTTGGCCTCGCGCGCCCGCGCTTCGAGGTCCGGAGGCGCGCCACGCAGCCGTGCGGTCAGGCGCGGACCCTTGTCCGCGCGCGCGTCGCGCACCACCCGCACGGTGACCGCCATGCCCTCGGTGAGCTTCGCGCCCGGGGCTTCGCTGAGCGGCAGCAGCCCGTCGGCGCCGGCCCCGATATCGACGAAGGCCGCCTCAAGCCCGCGGTCGATGGCGGCGACTCGCCCACGATAGACATTTCCCAGGAGGCCCGGATGGTCGTCGCGCAGGATCAAGAGGTCGATGAGCCGTTTGTCGTCGATCCAGGCGGCCCGCAGCTCGCCCGGCTGGGCGGACATGAGCAGGCGCCGCGTCACCAGCGGTACCCCACGCCGGCGAGCATGGCGGCGGTCTCCGCCAGCGGCAATCCCACCACGTTGCTGTAGGAACCGGTGACGGCCGGAACGAAGGCCGCGGCGCGGCCCTGTATTGCGTAACCGCCGGCCTTGTCGCGCCATTCTCCGCCGGCCAGGTAGGCGTCGATTTCGGCGGCCGACAGGCGCTTGAAGCGCACTGCCGTGGTTACCAGGCGGTGGACCCGGCGGCCGTCCGGCGCGGCCACGACCACCGCTCCCAGGACCCGGTGCCGCCGTCCCGACAGAAGCCGCAGGCAGCGACGCGCCTCCGCCTCGTCGGCGGGCTTCGGCAGAATACGGCGGCCGACCGCCACCACCGTATCGGCGGCCAGCACGTAGGCGCCCGGATGGCGCGCCGCCGCCGCCTCGGCCTTGGCCGCGGCCAGACGCTCGGCGTAATGGCTTGGCAGCTCGCCGGGCCGTGGCCGTTCGTCGACCTCGGCCGGCGCGACGGTGTCGGGCTCGATCCCGATCTGGGCCAACAGCTCGCGCCGCCTCGGCGAGGCCGACGCGAGAACCAGGGGCGCAGTGGCGGTATCAGGCATGGGCCGCGATGGCGCTGGCGCGTCGGCAGCCTGGGCCGACGGCGCGGTTACTTGTAACGGAACGTGATCCGACCCTTGGTCAGGTCGTAGGGCGTCATCTCGACGTTGACGCGGTCGCCGGCGAGCACGCGGATGCGATGCTTGCGCATTTTCCCGGCGGTGTGGGCCAGGATTTCGTGATCGTTGTCCAGCTTGACGCGGAACATCGCGTTGGGCAGCAGTTCGATCACGGTGCCCTGAAATTCGAGCAGCTCCTCCTTTGCCATAAAATCCTATATCCGTTGTTGAGTCCGCTTTGGCTGCGCCCGCCCGGAGGCCCTCGACTCCAAGGTCCTCCGCCTGGGCGCGCGGATCATACATAAAAGATATGAGTGAAACAAACCTTGCGCTGATTTCTGCCGCCGCCCGCCAGGTGCTTGCACCTCATGCAGGTACGGCCAGATCCGCGCTCCCCGTCCCGATCAATGCTGCGGTGCGCTAACGACGATCGCCGTAATGGTATCTTCGCCGAGCGCCTTGCAGGCCTCGAGGCGCTGCAGCCCCGTTACCAATACATAACGTTCGCCGTCCGGGCGCACGCTGATCGGCACCTGAAGCCCGATCTCGATGATGCTTTCGGCGATCGCATTCACGGCTTCGGGGTCCACATCACCTCGCCGCCTGGCCGGGATATAGATCTGGTCGATCTTGATGTTGACGTCATCCATGGCCGTCGCGGGATCTGGAAGCCGAGCACCGCAGTCTAGCAACACAAAACGAAGATGGCGCACCTCAATATGCGCCGGCCCCTGTATGGTCGTTGGTATCATGTTTACGGGACCCATGCTGCGCGCGATCGTGTTGCTGCCCGGTACCGCCCTGGTGGTGATCCCGGCGATCATTCTCTGGCTCACCGGAGAGACCGCCTACGGCGGGCATCTCGCGCCGTCGACCTCGCCCTGGTTCTGGCTCGCGCTGCCGCTGTTCGCCGTGGGCTTCACCCTCATGGGTGCGACCATGCGGATGTTCATGCGCATCGGAAAGGGCACGCCGGCACCCTGGGCACCGCCGCGGAAGCTCGTGGTGGCCGGCATCTACCGGCGCGTACGCAACCCCATGATCAGCGGCGTGATCACCGTGCTGCTCGGCGAATCGCTGTTGTTCCAATCGCTGCCGCTGCTGGCGTGGGCCGTCACGTTCGCCCTGGCCAATTGGGTCTATATACCGCGCTGGGAGGAACCGGCCCTCTACGCACGCTTCGGCGAGGATTACCGCCGCTACAGCGCCAACGTGCCGCGCTGGATCCCGCGCCTCAAACCGTGGATGGGGGAGGCCGGCGAATAGCCGCCGGCCACTTCAGAACTGGAACGGCTGGCTCACCATCATCTGCACGCCGCCGCCCTCCTCCGACACGGCCAAATCCATCCGCACGACCAGCCCCTTGGCCCACGCCCGGAGCCCGAAGCCGACATCCCATTTCATGCTCGAGTGCAGATTGTCCAGGTCGTAGGACGGCGCCACCCGTCCGGCCTCGACGAAGGGCACGAACTGCAGCCATTGCACGCCCAGGTGCTTCTGCACGGCCGGCCACTCGGTGAACGGGTTCCACTCGGGGATCAGGCGCAGCTCCGCCGCGTAATAGATCGCCGCCTTGTCGCTGAAGCGCTGCGCGGGATAGGCCCGCATCTTCCAAAGGCCGCCCAGGGTCGCGCCGGTATAGGCCGGTGGCCCGTTGTCGATGTCGCCCGAGGCCGTGACGTCCCACGACGGCGAATAGGCCGTCCAAAAATCGAACGCCAAGACCCGTTGCCGGAAGGTGTCGGTGGCGCCCAAGGAAAAATACTTGTCGAGCTCGCCTTGGAGCACGGTCCAGGAGTTGTCGCTATCGAGCAGGCCAAAGTCCTGCGACACCTTCAACAGTAAGCCTTCGCCCCGCGAAGGGTTCGGGACGAAATCCCGGTTGTCCCAAAAAAGCGACAGATCGGCGCCGTTCGTCTTGATGTCATCGTCCACGTCGTCGCCGTCGATCTGCTGCCAGCGGTAGAACGGCCTGAGCTCCAGATAGGTCTTTCCGCTGAACAGCGGGTTCCAGGTCTCGCCGCCGCTCTCGCCCGACGCCAACAGGCCCCTGTCCAGGACATAGGTGCTGATGATCTCGTCTTTGCCGTGGCCGATCGGCAGCAGGTACTTCAATTTGAGCCGGGCAAAGTTGTCCCAGCCGCTGCCGGTCACGAAGTTGTCCTCGTCGGAGTTGTTGCTTCCGGCGCGCTCGCCCGGAAAGTTGGGATCGCCGTTGATGTAGGCGTCGGTGTCGCCGAAGAACCCGACCTGCACGATGGGGTCGAAAAACAGCCGTTCGGTGTTCGGGACTTGGAGGTCTTTGCCGATCAGGGCGACCATGGCCGAGCCTTTGCTGCCGACCATGGCGGTCGCCAGTAGCGCCGACTGCGGCTGCGGATACCCCACAACGCCGTGGATGTAGGCCCCCGCGAACCCGAAGGTCTCGTTGTAGAACGCATAGGGAAGCGACAGCACCTGCTTCCCGGATTCGCCCTCCTCGTCCACGTAGACGGCCTGGCCCAACGCCGGCTGGCCGCTCATAAACGGCAGCAAGAGGACGAGGCTAGCGAGCCACTTCTTCATGCACGACCTTCCCTGCAGGTGATTGGCCGTCCAGGATGCCCGGGTGTGCGCCCCTGTGAATGAATTCCCCCCGAGCGGACGGAGGCAGCCTAATCCGGTTTGTACGGAGCGATCAAGGAACCCTGCGTCTGGCTCGCCGGTGCGCATTGACCAGCGCGGCGGGCGGGAGGCGGCGCGCGCATTTCGTGCTTTCGATCCGCCGCAAAGTGCCGCAAATTGACCCCTGGCACGCGACACGATGGCGCGCTTTCCCGGGCCGGTCTTGTTACCGTGCGAAGACGAGGCAACGAGCATGACGGAACCCCGTCTCACCATCGAATCCATGACGCCGGCGATCGGTGCGGAGGTCTCCGGCGTCGATTTTGGCCGTCCGCTCACCTCGGCGACGGCGGACGCGATCTACCAGGCGCTGATCGATCATCTGGTCATCTTCTTTCACGATCAATCGCTCACGCCCGAGGCGCACCTGGCCTTTGCCCGCAGTTTCGGCGAGCTCGACACGCCGCATCACATCTATCCGCACGTCGTAGGGTTCGAACAGATCGTCAGGCTGGAAAACCATCCGGACCGGCCACCCGACACCCATGTCTGGCACACCGATCTGACCTTCAAGAAGAAGCCACCCTTCGCCTCGATCCTGTGGGCCAAGGAGGTCCCGCCGGTCGGCGGCGATACCCTGTGGGCCAGCATGTACGCCGCTTACGAGGCCTTGCCCGCGGCTATGAAGACCATGCTGGATGGCCTGTCCGCCGTGCACGACATGGGCTCCTTCCGCAACGATTACCTCGCCGGCGGCGTGACGGCGCTCAATGAAGCGATGCGGACCGTCGGTTCGGCCGTCCATCCGATCGTGCCGCGCCATCCCGTCACCGGGCGGCCCTTTCTTTATGTCAACAAGGGCTTCACGGTTCAAATCGCCGGACAGTCGACACCGGACAGCGACCGGTTGCTTGCCTATCTCTTCGATCACATCGACCAGCCGGAATTTCAGATCCGCTTCCGCTGGCGGGCGGGCACTGTCGCCATGTGGGACAACCGGGTGACACAGCATTACGCGGTCGCGGATTATCAGCAGCAGGCCCGCTGTATGCACCGGGTCACGGTCGTCAACGATCGCCGCGCGGCCACGGCGGCGGCCACGGACGTCGCCTGACGGCAGGTCGCGAACCGCCCGAGAGGAATTGACTCGCCGTCATCGGGCGAGTCACCTTGTCGAAGCCGAAACACGGAGATCCCCATGAGCAGCGAATCCGGGGCGCCGGAGCCCAAAGCCGGGCGGCTTCAGAACATGGCCTTGATGGAAGCCGTGATCGCGGTTTGCGTCCTCGCCGCCGACGCCGACGACGACGTGCAGGTTTGCGAGATGAGCTCCATCAGCGCGGCGATCGCGACGGATCCCGCCCTCGGCAGCGTCGATATGGACAAGGCCGAGGCGCTGCTGGCGGACTATCTGCGCATGCTGGAGGGGGACAAAGCCGCGGCCAAGCGGAAGCTGTCCGACAAGATCATGCGGTTCTTCGGCGACCAGAACCGCTCGCGCAGCCTGATGCGCGTCGCCTATCGCATCATCAACTCGGATCATTCGATCGAAGAAGAAGAAATGAACGAATTCCGGCGACTTTGTTTCATGCTGGATCTGGATGCCGACCGCGTCTTTGCCGATTCCGCCGCCATGACCGGCCAAGCGCGGGACCTGGGCGTTCTGTAGCGCCATCATCTTTCGGCGATTTGCTTGAGCGCCCGTTTCGCATAAAACCCCACGACTTTCTCGTCCTGAATCGCCGTTAGAGCGGGAACTGCGGCCTCCGCCGCCGGGCCGATCTGGCCCAAGGCCATGGCGGCATCGCTGCGCATCCATGTGATCTCGTCATCCAGGGTCTCGATGAGCGCGGGCACCGCATCGGCTGCCGCCGGGCCGAACCGCCCCAAGGCCTGAATGGCAAGCCGGCGTTCCACGAGGTCTCCGTGCCGCAGCGTGTCCGCCAGGCCGGGAACCGTGGTTTCCAATGGCAGGGCGGCGA
>JAZFZX010000425.1:0-2653 GCA_036444135.1 Kiloniellales bacterium
GATCGACCAGGACCGGCTCGACGATGCCGAGGCGCTCGAGGAACTCAGGAAGAAGAGCGGCCTGAGCCCCCGCGAGTTCCGCGAGTTCCTGGCGACCTTGAAGGGCACCTGAGGCCGGCGTTCAGGCCTTCCAACGCCCCACACACGAAGGGCCGCCCGAAGGCGGCCCGTTCGTTTGGTCCGTATCGGGTGCTGCTTAGCGCGAGTAGAACTCGACTATCACGTGCGGTTCCATTTGCACCGGATAGGGCACGTCGGCGAGTTTCGGGCCCCGCGTAAAGCGGACGGACATGTCCTTCAGGTTGAGCTCGATGTAGTCCGGCAGGTCGCGCTCCGGCGAATCGATGGAATCGAGCACCAGCGGCAGCTCGCGGCTCTTCTCCTTGATCTGCACCACGTCGCCGTCCTTGACCTGGAAAGACGGGATGTTCACGCGCTTGCCGTTGACCAGGATGTGGCCGTGGTTCACGAACTGGCGCGCGGCGAACACAGTGGGCACGAACTTGGCGCGGTAGACCACCGCGTCCAGGCGCCGTTCCAACAGCTCGATGAGCTTCTCGCCGGTGTCGCCGCGGCGGCGCACCGCCTCATCGTAATAACGGCGGAACTGACGCTCGCCGATGTTGCCGTAATGGCCCTTGAGCTTCTGTTTGGCGGCCAGCTGGGTCCCGAAATCCGACGGCTTGCGGCGGCGCTGGCCGTGCTGGCCGGGACCGTACTCACGCTTGTTGACCGGGCTTTTGGGCCGCCCCCAGAGGTTCACGCCCAGACGGCGGTTGATCTTGTACTTGGACTTGAGACGCTTCGACATGAGCGCACGCGCTCCCTTCTTTTTTTCTGTCTTGTCCCGGTAGTCCCGGCCCCTGTAAGGCCGGGCGGGGCACAGCGTCCCACATTCCCGGGAATGAGCGCGCGGACTATAGGGCGCGGGCCGCAAAAGTCAATTCCGTCGCCCGAGGGGCAAAATGGCCCTAGGGGCCCGAGTCTCTAACTCTCGCCGCGCCGCTTTCGCGCCTTGGCCAGCGCACTGACGACGCCGTGCAGGGTGCGCACCTCCGCATCGGTCAGATCGGCGCGCACAAAGACGTTGCGCAGGTTGTGCACCGTGCCGGCACGCATTTCCTCCGGGTGGAAGAAATTCCCCTCGTCCAACGCCGCCTCCAGGCGCGCGAAGAAGTTGGCCAGCTCTTCCCGCGCCACCGGAGTACTGCCGCCGAGCGCCAGGCTCCGGGGCGGCGTATCGTCGCCCGCCTGAAACCATTCATAGCCGACGATGAGCGCCGCCTGCGCGAGGTTCAGCGACGCGAAGGCCGGATTGAGCGGCACCGCGATCACCCGATCGGCCAACGTCAGGTCGTCGTTGGTAAGCCCGGCGCGCTCCGGCCCGAACAGAATGCCCACCGCCTCGCCACGCCCGGCGGCCGTGCGCATGTCCGCCGCCGCAGCGCGGGGAGTCATGACCGGCTTCACCATGTCGCGCGGCCGCACCGTGGCCGCATAGACCCGGTTGAGATCGCCGACCGCCTCGGCCGCGGTTCCGAACAACGCCGCCCCGTCCAGCACATCGGCCGCCCCGGCGGCCGCGGAGACGGCGGCGGGATTGGGCCAGCCGTCGCGCGGGCTGACCAGCCTGAGGTCGGTCAGCCCGCAGTTCAGCATGGCGCGCGCCACCATGCCGATGTTTTCGCCCAACTGCGGTTCGACGAGCACGACCACCGGCCCGCCGAGCACCGCGGGACGGCGCTTATTGGTGCCGGCCATGACCATCACCCGGATGGCGGACGACGAAGACGGGATCTGTGGCGGAGGACGGCACGGCCTTCAGGCGGTCTCTCCCGGCACCTCTGCCGATTCCTGGAACAGCTTCCAGACGATCGCATCGTGAAGCGCGTTGTAGGATGCGTCGATGATGTTGCTGGATACCCCCACGGTGGTCCAGCGCCGGCCGTCGTCGTCGGCGTTCTCGATCATCACGCGGGTGACCGCGCCGGTGCCGGCCTGGGGCGTCAAGATGCGCACCTTGTAGTCCACCAGGCGCATGCCTTCGAGGCGCGGATAGAGGGGCAGAAGCGACTTCCTGAGCGCGTTGTCGAGCGCGTTGATGGGGCCGTTGCCGTTGGCCACGGTCATGTAGTCGCGGCCCGCCACCGCGACGGTCACGGTGGCCTCCGATTCGGTCACCAGCTCGTCGCGGGCGTTCCAGCGGCGGTCGTCCATGACGCGGAAGCGGCGCAGCGAGAAGTAGTCCGGCACCTCGCCGAGCGCCCGCCGGGCCAGCAGCTCGAACGAGGCCTCGGCGCCGTCGTAGGCGTAGCCTTCGAACTCGCGGGCCTTTACCCGCTCGACCAGCGCGCCGATCTTTTTTTCGTCGGCATGGCTGTCCAGGCCCAACTCGCGAAAGCGCGCCACGATGTTGGAGCGCCCGGCCTGGTCCGAGACGACGATGTGGCGCTTGTTGCCGACGCACCCGGGGTCGACGTGCTCGTAGGTGCGCGGGTCCTTCTCGACCGCCGAGACGTGCAGGCCGCCCTTGTGCGCAAAGGCATTGTCGCCCACGTAGGCGGCGCTGGCCGCGGGCGCGCGGTTGAGCCGTTCGTCCAGCAGCCGCGATGTCGTGGTGAGGTGCGCCAGCTGGTCCTCGCCGATCCCCACC
>JAZFZX010000426.1:0-4836 GCA_036444135.1 Kiloniellales bacterium
GGCGCTGCTGGAAACGTTGCTGGAAATCGACCGCATCGCCAAGGCGCGTCCGGTCCATCTCTCTTGACGGACGGGAGGGACCGCGTGGCGGCAGGCCAGGGGGAAGCAAGCTCATGACGGCAATCATCGAGATCCGCGCGCGGCAGATCCTCGATTCCCGTGGCAATCCGGCCGTGGAGGTAGATGTCACGCTGGAGGACGGTGCCTTCGGACGCGCCGCGGTTCCCTCGGGTGCCTCGACCGGCGCGCACGAGGCCGTCGAGTTGCGCGACGGCGACGACGGACGCTACGGCGGCAAGGGAGTCTTGAAGGCGGTCGAGGCCGTCAATCACGAGCTGTTCGACGTGCTGTCGGGCCTGGAGGCCGAGGACCAAGTCCATATCGACCATACGATGATCGAGCTGGACGGCACCGCCAACAAATCCCGCCTCGGCGCCAATGCGATCCTCGGCGCCAGCCTGGCCGTTGCCAAGGCGGCAGCCGAGTCCTGCGGCCTGCCGCTGTACCGTTACCTGGGCGGGACCTATGCCCGGACCCTGCCGGTGCCGCAAATGAATATCGTCAACGGCGGTGCGCACGCCGACAACCCCATCGACATCCAGGAATTCATGATTATGCCGGTCGGTGCCGGGAGCGTTGCAGAGGCAGTGCGCGTCGGTGCCGAGATCTTCCACGCTTTGCGCCAGCGGCTCAAGAACGTCGGCCACAGCACCAACGTCGGCGACGAAGGCGGCTTTGCCCCCAACCTGAGCTCCGCTACGGAGGCCCTCGACTTCATCCTCAACGCCATCGAGGCAGCCGGCTATGCAGCGGGCGAGGAGGTTGTCCTGGCGCTCGATTGCGCGGCCAGCGAGTTCTTCGAAGACGGCGCATACCGGCTGGCGGGCGAGGGCAACACGCTGAACTCCGATGAAATGGTCGACTACCTGGCCGACCTCTGCAAACGCTACCCCATCGTCTCGGTCGAGGACGGCATGGCCGAGGACGACTGGGACGGCTGGGCGGCGCTGACCGAGGCGGTGGGGGAGAAGGTGCAGCTGGTCGGCGACGATCTTTTCGTCACCAACCCCGAGCGCCTGGCCGAGGGCATTCAGCGCGGCGTTGCCAACGCGATTCTGATCAAGCTCAATCAGATCGGCACCCTGAGCGAGACGCTGCAGGCCGTGGACATGGCGCACAAGGCCGGCTACCGCGCCGTCATCTCACACCGCTCCGGGGAAACCGAAGACGCCACCATCGCCGACCTGGCGGTCGCCACCAACTGCGGCCAGATCAAGACCGGCTCGCTGTCCCGTTCCGACCGGCTCGCCAAATACAATCAACTGATCCGCATCGAGGAGAACCTGGGCCCCGCCGCAAGCTATGCGGGGCGCAGCGTACTGCGCAGCTAGCGGCCAGTCTGCCGCGCGATTCCGGCGGCGACTCCGAAGAGTCCAAAGCGAGTCCAAAAGGTGAATGGGCCGCGATTATCGGCCGTTGGCCCGAATCCTATTGTAATCATTGAATTTTTTTGGTTGACGCGGCGACTCCGCATGTGATTCGCTCACGCCATGGCTTTGATTCGCGAGATCAGGCGGCGGGCGCGGCAGATCGTTCCGCAAGTGCTGCTGGCCTGCACGCTGGGTTATTTCGCCTATCACACGGTCCAGGGCGAGCGCGGCGTTTTGGCCTGGCTTCATCTCGAAAAGGAATTGCGCATCGCGGAGGCGAACGCCACGGTTTTGGCCGGCGAGCGCGCGCAGCTCGAACACCGCGTCGGCCTGCTGCGGCCAGACAGCCTCGACCCCGATTTGTTGGAGGAACGCGCCCGCCTCATCCTGAATTACGGACGCGAGGGCGAAATTCTGGTGCTGCTGCCGGGCTACAGCCTGGCCGATTGAACCCCTTGAAGCGCGGGCCTTTCGATCCCGCCAATTCGATTAACTGAAACTTCGGTAATTCTGCTTTTTCAGCAGGATTTCAAACGTTTGTGCTCGCTTGCACAGCTCCTGAAAACCGCCTACGCTCGACACCCGAGGGCGCGGCACGCACCGCCCGCCGGCCGTACCGCCGGCCGTACCGCCGCCCAGGGCAGGGAACAGGTCCTTCATGGCACCGAAAAAGGGCGCCTCAAAGCCGGTCAAGCCACCGGCGGAACGCACCAAATCGGGAGCAAAGCGCAAGGCTGCGGCCGAACCGGCCGTGGACCGCGAGTTCATGCTCGGCTACTACCGCGACATGCTGTTGATTCGCCGCTTCGAGGAGAAGGCCGGTCAGATGTACGGCATGGGTCTGATCGGCGGCTTCTGTCATCTCTACATTGGCCAGGAAGCGGTGGTGGTCGGCATGCAGGCGGTGATCGAAGACGGTGACAGCGTCCTCACCTCCTACCGCGATCACGGCCACATGTTGGCCTGCGGCATGGCCTCCAAGGGCGTGATGGCCGAGCTCACGGGCCGCCGCAGCGGCTATTCCAAGGGCAAGGGCGGCTCCATGCACATGTTCAGCCGCGACAAGGGCTTTTTCGGCGGTCACGGCATCGTCGGCGCGCAAGTGCCACTCGGTACCGGTATCGCGTTCGCCCACAACTATTTGGAAAACGGCCACGTTTGCCTGACCTATCTGGGCGATGGCGCGGTCAATCAGGGCCAAGTCTACGAAGCCTTCAACATGGCGGCGTTGTGGCAGCTTCCCGTCGTTTACGTGATCGAGAACAACAAATACGGCATGGGCACCTCGGTCGAGCGTGCCTCGGCCCGCACCGACCTGTTTCACCGGGGCCAGGCATACGGCATCCCGGGCCAGCAGGTCGACGGCATGGACGTCCTGCGGGTCAAGGACGCGGGCGAAAAGGCAGTCGCCCATGCCCGCAGCGGCAGGGGTCCCTACATTCTGGAGATGCTGACCTACCGCTACCGCGGCCACTCCATGTCGGACCCGGCGAAATACCGCAGCAAGGAGGAGGTCCAGAAGGTGCGCCAGGAGCGCGATCCCATCGACCGCATCAAGGAACAGCTCCTCGAATTGGAGGGCATCGACGAGACGCGGCTCAAGGAGGTGGATCGCGAGATCAAGGCGATCGTCACCGAGGCCGCCGATTTTGCCCAGAGCGAGCCGGAGCCCGACCCGGCGGAGCTCTACACCGATGTTTACGCCGAAGGCTAGAGGGCAGCAGGTGGCCTCGTGGCTGCACAGCCCTGCGGAGACGCCATGCCGATCGAAATCCTGATGCCGGCGCTGTCGCCCACCATGACGGAGGGCACGCTGGCCAAATGGTTCATCAAGGAAGGCGATCGGGTCTCGGCCGGCGACGTCATCGCCGAGATCGAGACCGACAAGGCGACCATGGAAGTCGAGGCGGTGGACGAGGGTACCGTCGGCAAGCTGCTGGTAGGCGAGGGGACCGAGGGCGTGCCGGTCAACCAAGTGCTCGCGGTGCTGTTGGAGGAAGGCGAGGATGCCGATGCGCTGCCGGCAGTAGCCAGCCTGCCGCCCCCGGCTGCGGCGCCGGACGCGGCCGAAGCGCCGGCCCCGGACGCCCCGCCGCCCGCGACTGCGGTGGCCACGGTGCCGCAAGCGGAGCCCGAATGGACCGGGCCCACCGTGACGCTGACGGTCCGCGAGGCCCTGCGCGACGCTATGGCCGAGGAGATGCGCCGCGACCCGCAGGTCTTCCTGATGGGCGAGGAGGTGGCGGAATACCAAGGCGCCTACAAGGTCAGCCAGGGCTTGCTGGATGAGTTTGGCGCCAGGCGGGTGATCGACACGCCGATAACCGAGCACGGCTTCACCGGGATTGGCGTCGGCTCGGCCATGTACGGGCTCAGGCCCATCGTCGAGTTCATGACCTTCAACTTCGCCATGCAGGCGATCGACCAGATCGTCAATTCCGCTGGCAAGACGCTCTACATGTCGGGCGGTCAGATCCAGAACGCCGTGGTTTTCCGGGGCCCCAACGGTGCCTCCGCCCGGGTAGCCGCGCAGCATTCCCAGTGCTACGCGAGCTGGTATGCCCATTGCCCGGGCCTCAAGGTGATCGCCCCCTGGTCGGCGGCGGACGCCAAGGGGCTTCTGAAGTCCGCGATCCGCGATCCCAACCCGGTGATCTTCCTGGAGAACGAGCTTCTCTACGGCCAAAGCTTCGAGGTGCCGGACGACGACGACCGCCTCGTGCCGATCGGCAAGGCCAGGGTGGTCCGCCCCGGCCGCGACGTCACCATCGCCGCCTTCTCGATCATGGTGGGTAAGGCGCTGGAGGCGGCCGAGCAGCTCGCCGCCGAAGGCATAGAGGCGGAAGTGATCGATCTGCGGACGCTGCGACCGCTGGACAGCGCCACGATCGTCGAATCGGTCAAGAAGACCAACCGGCTGGTGAGCGCCGAGGAGGGCTGGCCATACGCCGGCGTCGGCGCGGAACTGGCGGCGCAGATGATGGAGCTGGCCTTCGACTGGCTGGACGCGCCGGTCAAACGGGTCTGCAGCGTCGACGTGCCCATGCCCTATGCCGCCAACCTGGAACGCCTGGCCTTGCCACAATCCGAAGACATTGCCAAGGCGGCCAGCGACGTCTGCTACACCGGCTGAACGGCGGAGAGGGAGCTTCGACATGCCGATCAACATCCTGATGCCGGCCCTGTCGCCCACCATGACGGAAGGCACATTGGCCAAATGGTTCGTCAAGGAGGGCGATAGCATCACCTCCGGCGACGTCATCGCCGAGATCGAAACCGACAAGGCGACCATGGAGGTCGAGGCAGTCGACGAGGGCACGGTCGGCAGGCTGATGGTGGGCGAGGGCGCCGAAGGCGTGCCGGTCAACCAGGTGATCGCGGTGCTGTTGGAGGAAGGCGAGGACGC
>JAZFZX010000427.1:0-2542 GCA_036444135.1 Kiloniellales bacterium
CATGATCTTCGATTCCGAAGCCTTCACCGTGACCGGCGGCGGCACCGTCGATCTCAGGAGCGAAAAGCTGGATCTGAACATGGACACCGCCACCCGCGAGGTCAGCATCGCCAGCCTGGCGGTCCCCCTCAACATAGGCGGCACGCTGAAATCGCCATCCTTCGCGCCGGATCCGGTGGGAACCGCGCTGGGCGCGGCCAAGGTGGTCGGCATGTTTGTGGTGCCGCCTTTGGCGATCGGCGAGCTGATCGCGGAGAAGGCTGTGTCGGGTGGCGGCAACGCTTGCGCGGAAGCCATGGCGGCGGTCGAGAGTGGCGAGGTGCCGGCGGAGAGCGAGCAGCCTTCGACCCTGGAGACCATCACCGAGCAGTCGGTCGAAGCGATCGAGAGCGTGGGCGAGGGGATCGCCGAGGGCATCAAGAGCCTGTTCGGCAACTGAGCTCTGCGATAGGGAATCATGACCCTGGGCGCGTTGGTCAAGCGCTTCTATTCCGAGGTGGCCATTGGGGCCGCTGTGGGCGGTTTCGAGGTTCGCCTCGATGGGCGCGGCGTGTGCACGCCGCAAAAGGCCGCGCTGATCTTCCCCAACCACGCGCTGGCCGAAGCGGTGGGCGATGAATGGGCCGGGCAGGGCGAGCATGTGCGGCCGGCCACCATGCCGCTCACGAGCCTGGCTTGTACGGCGATCGACCGCGTCGCGCCGTGCCGCGCCGAAGCGGTCGGCGAGATCCTCGGTTACGCCGGCACCGACCTGCTGTGTTATCGCGCCGAGCAGCCGGCCGCGCTGGTGGCGCGGCAAGCCGCCGTCTGGCAGCCGCTCTTGGACTGGGCCGCACTGGCTCTCGACGCGCCGCTCACAGTGACCGGCGGCATCCTTGCCGCCCACCAGCCGGACGAGGCCGTCGCGGCGTTGCGTTCCGCGGTGGAAAGCCTGGACGATCTGCGGCTGGCGGCCTTGAGTAGCGCGACGTGGGCCTCCGGGTCGCTGGTCATTGGCCTGGCGCTCAGCCGCGGCCAAGTCAGCGCCGACGAGGCCTTCGAAGCCGCCGAACTGGACGCGACCTTTCAGATCGAGCGGTGGGGTGAAGACCCGGAAGCCACCCAACGCCGGGCGGCGGTGCGCGACGATCTGATCGCCGCGCGGCGCCTATTCGATCTGCTGGCGGATTGACCGGGCGGCTGGGCGCGGGATCGCCCGTCGGCTGGCACTTCCTTTCGCCTCGTGCTATCAGCAGACCGAGCAGGCGAAGCGGCACGGCGACGAATCTGAGGTTCCGGCGATGCAGGAAATCATCAAACAACTCGAGGAAAAGCGCGCGCGCGCACGCGCCGGCGGCGGCCCGCGCCGTGTCGAGGCGCAGCATAAGAAGGGCAAACTTTCGGCGCGCGAACGCCTGGAGATCCTGCTCGACGAGGGTTCCTTCGAGGAATGGGACATGTTCGTAGAGCACCGCTGTCACGACTTCGACATGAGTCAGGACAGGGTGCCGGGCGACGGCGTGGTGACCGGCTATGGCACCATCAACGGCCGTCTGGTGTTCGTGTTCAGCCAGGACTTCACGGTGTTCGGCGGCTCGCTGTCCGAGACGCACGCGGAGAAGATCTGCAAGGTGATGGATAAGGCCATGCAGGTCGGTGCGCCGGTCATCGGCATCAACGATTCCGGCGGCGCGCGCATTCAGGAAGGCGTCGCCTCGCTGGCTGGCTATGCCGAGGTGTTCCAGCGCAACGTCATCGCCTCCGGCGTGGTGCCGCAGATTTCGCTCATCATGGGGCCGTGCGCCGGGGGGGCCGTCTATTCGCCGGCCATGACCGACTTCATCTTCATGGTGAAGGACAGCTCCTACATGTTCGTGACCGGCCCGGGCGTGGTAAAGACCGTGACCCACGAAACCGTGACGCACGAGGAGTTGGGCGGGGCGGTGACCCACACCACCAAGTCGGGGATCGCCGACGCGGCGTTCGAGAACGACGTGGAGGCGCTCATGGACCTGCGCCGTTTCGTCGATTTTCTGCCGGCCTCCAACCGCCACGGGCCGCCCTCCCGGCCGACCCGCGATTCGGCCGACCGGGACGTACCGTCGCTCGACAGCCTGGTGCCGGCGGACCCGACCAAGCCCTATGACATGAAGGAACTGATCCACAAGGTGGTGGACGACGACGACTTCTTCGAGTTGCAGCCGGCCTACGCCGCCAACATCGTCGTCGGCTTTGGCCGCATGGAGGGCCGCACCGTGGGCATCGTCGCGAACCAGCCGATGGTGCTGGCCGGCTGTCTGGACATCGCCTCGTCCATCAAGGCGGCCCGCTTCGTGCGTTTCTGCGACTGCTTCAACATCCCGATCGTGACCTTCGTGGACGTGCCCGGCTTCCTGCCCGGAACCGCCCAGGAACACGGCGGCATCATCAAGCACGGCGCCAAGCTGCTGTTCGCCTATGCCGAGGCGACGGTCCCGAAGGTGACAGTCATCACCCGCAAGGCCTATGGCGGGGCCTACGACGTCATGTCGTCCAAGCACTTGCGCGGCGACGTGAACTTCGC
>JAZFZX010000428.1:0-6601 GCA_036444135.1 Kiloniellales bacterium
GCTTTGCCGCTGCGGGAGACGGCCTCTGAGGCTGGCATGGGGGCCCGGCGAATGTTGCACCGCAAAGAACGGGCGCACCTTATCCCTGGCATCCGGGCGAATCAAGCGGACCCGGACGATGAGGCCAGCAGCGCGTCAGCCTGCATCCGGCTCGACCAAAAACCCGCCGAGCCGGGCCTTTTCCGCCGCCGGCAAGGACACCTTCGCGCGCGCCTCGAGGTCGAAATAGAGGCCCACGATCTCCATGGTTGCAGCGATAGTGCCGCTCTCGCTGTTGCACATCCGGTGGTACATCGTCACCGACGTGGTGCCGATTCGTGTCAGGCCGCTTTCAATGTGGATCAGGCCGCCTGCGTGCTGCTCGGCGCGATATTCGATGGTCGCCTTGACGTCCACGAAGCCGCGGCCCTCCGCCTCCAGGCGCGCGCGCCCGAACCCCCGGGCGGAGAGCAGCTGCCAGCCCGCCTGATCGAAGAAACCCACGTAATGCATCACCGTCAGGTGCCCCAGGTGATCGCAATGCCAGGGGTAGATCGTCCCACGGTAGGTCTCGATGAACCCGGCCATGTCTTGACGCTCCCGTCCGCTCTCCGCTGCGCGACTCTTTCGCCGGACCATGCTAGGACAGATGCGGGCGAGAACCCAGACGGGTTCCAAAGACGGGCACAGGACCAGGGACCGGGCGATGTTGGCGGCGCGGACCAGCCGGCCGGCCGCATCGGTCGAGGATTTCAACGGGGCTATGGGTTGATCGGGCCATGACCAAATTGATCGAGCCGCACGGGGGCGTTCTCAAAGACCTCTATCTGCCTTCCGATGAAGTGAACAGCGCCAAGCGTGAGGCCATCGATTTCCCGTCGTGGACCCTCACGCAACGGCAGCTCTGCGACCTCAAGCTCCTGCTGAATGGCGGTTTCTCGCCTCTGGAAGGGTTCTTGGACGAAAGCGACTACGACCAGGTGCTGGAACACATGCGCCTCGCCGACGGCATCCTTTGGCCCATGCCGGTCACGCTGGATGTAACCCCGGAGACGGCGGACAAGGTAGGCCCGGGCGACCGGCTCGCCCTACGCGATCCCGAAGGCTGGCTGCTCGCCGTCATGACGGTCGAGGGCAAATGGGTCCCCGACAAGAAACGCGAGGCAGAGCGCGTATTCGCCACCACGGACGAGTCCCATCCGGGTGTGGACTACCTCTTCAATCGGGCGAACACGGCTTATCTCGGCGGCAAACTGACGGGCGTGGAGAAGTTCATCGATTATGACTTCAGGCACCATCGTCATGATCCCCGGGAGATGAGGCACCTGTTCGATCAGTGGGGCTGGTCGCGAATCGTTGCCTTTCAAACCCGCAATCCGATGCACCGGGCGCACCAGGAGCTCACCTATCGCGCGGCCCAGCTCACGGAAGCCAATCTCTTGATCCACCCCGTCGTGGGGATGACGCAGCCCGGCGATGTCGACCACTACACGCGGGTGCGCTGTTACGAGCATTTGATGAACACCTATCCCGAGCAGACGACGATGCTCAGCCTCCTGCCGCTCGCCATGCGCATGGGCGGCCCGCGCGAAGCGGTCTGGCACGCCATCATCCGCAAGAACTACGGCTGCACGCATTTCATCGTCGGACGCGACCATGCCGGCCCCGGCAATGGCAGCGGCGGCGAACCCTTCTACGCGCCCTATGCGGCCCAAGAGTTGCTGGCCGAGGTCGAGGGAGAATTGGGGCTCCGGATGATCCCCTTCCGGGAAATGGTCTACGTGCAGGAGCGCGGGCAGTACGTCTCCTACGATGAGGTTCAGCCGGGGGAGACGGTTCTCAAGCTGTCCGGCACGGAGCTTCGCCGGCGGCTGCGGAACGGCATCGATGTACCCGACTGGTTCTCGTTCAAGGATGTCATCGCCGAGTTGCGCCGGAGCTACCCGTCGCGCCACCGCCAAGGCTTCACGATCCTTTTCACGGGCCTCTCGGGGGCGGGGAAATCCACACTTGCGAAGGCGCTGATGGTCAAGTTGATGGAACTGGGCGGACGCTCGGTCACCCTGCTGGACGGCGATCACGTGCGCCAACACCTCTCCAGCGAGCTTGGCTTTTCCAAGGAGCACCGCGATCTCAACGTCCTACGGATTGGTTATGTGGCGAGCGAGATTACCAAGGCGGGCGGGATCGCCATCTGTGCGCCGATCGCGCCCTACACCGCCATCCGCCGCAGTGTGCGTGCCATGGCCGAAGCCGTCGGCGGCTTCGTCGAGATCTATGTGTCGACGCCCCTGGAGGTGTGCGAGAAACGCGACCCGAAAGGGCTCTATGCGAAGGCGCGCGCCGGTCTGGTCCAACACTTCACGGGCATCGACGATCCTTATGAACCGCCCGAGCGCGCGGAGCTCGTCGTCAACACCGAACGGCAAAGTCCCGACGAGGCGGCCCAGCGTATATTGCTGAAGTTGGAAAGCCTGGGCTTGGTCCGATGATCGCTGCTCGTCGGCCCGGCATGGGCTGAGAACGCGCCGTCAACGGCGACAGCCCGCCCGCCAATCGTGTTCGCTCGGGAGCTGCTTCAATAGGGGCAGTCGCCGCGCCCGCAAGATACGGACCCGCGCGCCGCCACATAGGCGCCGCAGGCCGGGCATTCGATCATGTCCTCGGCCTCGGCCACGCCTTCGCCGCCGGACCCGCCGCGCCCGGCCCAGTCGCGGAAGGCCCCGGCCAGGCCGCCGGAGGCCTTGCCGCCGCCGCGCAGCGTTTCGTTCGCCTTGCGCGCCTGGTCGAGCCGCGAGAGAAACTTGAAACCGTACCAAACGGCCCCAATGATGGCGGCGAGCACCAGAAGTTTCTGGATCGAGAAACCGAACATGTCGCCCTTTTAGGAGCGCGCCGGGATGGGGTCAAGCACGGCCGGCCGCGCCTAAAGCCCGTACCTGGCCCAGAGCGCGCGTTCCTCGACCGCGCCCACCAGCGCCGCGGCGGAGGCCGCCAGGTCGGGCGCCGGGACCTCGACCGACAGGCGCGGACGCCAGCGCGGCCGCGCGCCGTCGATCAGGCGCAGGCGGACTTTTTCGCCGTAGCGCTCTCGCATCACCTGGCGCAGATCGCCCAGCGCGTCCACCAGCCCCAGCTCCAGCGCCCGGCGGCCGGTCCAGAATTCGCCGCTGAAGAGATCGGCCTCCTCGCCCGTGAGGCGCTCACCCCGCCGCTGGCGCACATAGTCCTGGAAGCTTTCGTGCACGTCCGTTTGGATCGTCTGCAGGCGCGCCACGTCCTTCGGGTCCTCGCTGCTGAAGGGGTCGAGCATGGTCTTGCGCGCGCCGGCGGTGTGCACCCGGCGCTCGACGCCCAGCCGCTCCAGCAGCGCGGGGAACCCGAAGCCCGCCGAGATCACGCCGATCGATCCGACGATGGAGGACTCGTGCGCGAAGATCTCATCGGCCGCGCAGGCCAGCCAGTAACCCCCCGAGGCCGCCACGTCCTCGGCGAAAGCAACGACCGGGATATTCTTCTCCTCGGCCAGGGCGCGGATGCGCCCGGCGATGAGCGCCGACTGCACCGGCGAGCCACCTGGCGAATTGATCGTCAGCGCCACGGCCTTGAGCCGCGGCAGCTTGAAGGCGCGCTCGATCAGATGCGCTTGGCTGGCCAAACTCAGCCCGCGCCGGACCGGACCGATACCGCCGATCACCCCGGAAAGGCGCAGCACGGCCACCACCGGCGGCGGCTCCTTGAATCGCCGGACCGGCAGGCGGGACAGCAGGGAATAGACGTCCATGGACCAAGACTCTAAGGGTTCACCCTGTCTTTGCCAACGCCCCGCTGCCGGCTGGGGCTGGTTCCATGTGAGTGGATAGCGTGCTAGAGCGCCAACCCTTCGCCGCCGCGCAGGACTGCGCCGGCTGCGGCGGTGTAGCGGCCCTGGGCGTCGTGCAGCACCAAGCCCTGTGACAGGCGCGCGGGGGCCCGGATCGCCTTACGCGCGCGCACCAGGACGCGCTTGGCGGGTTGGCCGTCACCCGGCCACAGGGGAAAAACCACGACGCCGCCGGCCTTGCCGCGCAGCGCGGCCAGCAGATCGTCGAGGCGGTCGGCCCGGTGAACGAAGGTGAGCCCGCCATTGGCCCGCGCGAAGGTGAGCGCTGCGTCCACCCAGTTCCCCAGACCAGCCGGGCCTTCATGGGTCGCCAAGGCTTTCGCGCGGTCGGGCGGAGCGCTCGCCGCCGCCAGTTTATGGGGCGGATTGCAGAGCACCTCGTCGAAGCCGCCCGTTGGCAGTTCGACCGGATCCGAGAGGTCGCCCTCGACCACCCGGAAGCGCTCGTCAAACCCGTTGAGCGTCGCGTTCACCCGTGCCAGGGCGGCCAATTCCGCTTGGACCTCCAGCCCGGCGATGCGGGCTTCGGGCACCCGCGCCAGCAAGCAGAGGGCCGCCGCACCGACGCCGCAGCCGAGATCGAGCGCATGGGTATTGGGCCTGGCCGGCACCGCGGCGGCGAGGAACACCGGGTCGATCGCCACGCGGTAACCCTTGGCCGGCTGCCGGAGACGCACGCGGCCGTCGAGCAACGCGTCCTCGACGACCTCGCAGGTCTTGTCCGCACCGCTCATTCCGGGGACCGCTCCCCGGCGTCGGCGAGGATCCGGCAGGCCCGGTTGTAGTCGTCGTCCACCACCGCCAGGCGGCGCGGGATCGCTGTGGCCGAACCCTCCAGGATGCTTGTATGGTTGTCGAACACGACGGCCTCGATCCCCGCATCGGCGAGCAGCACCGTCAGCCAGGACAGCTTGACCACGTCGTTGGTGCGCAAGAGTTCCTTCATGACGCCTCTCCGTTGCCGCGCCGGTGGTGGGCGCGCCGGCCTTGACCAAGCCCGGCGTCTGCCTATGCTGCCGAGCCCTATACTGCCGAGCCAAGGCAAACTATGATTATTGTGCCATAATCGGTAGGCAAAGGTATTGGGGGGACTGTTTTTTTGGCGATAGCCGACGCAAAACGCCCGGCGCAGGACGCGCTGCACAACGGTTTGGCCCAGTTGACCGCGCTCACCCGCGAGGACCTGCAGGCGGTCAACGCGATCATCCTCGAGCGCATGCAGTCCGAGGTGCCGCTGATCCCGCAACTGGCCGGGCACGTGATCGCCGCCGGCGGCAAGCGGCTGCGGCCCATGTTGACGCTCGCCGCGTCGCGGCTGTGCGGCTATCAAGGGCGCCGCCACGTGGCGCTGGCAGCCTGCGTCGAGTTCATCCATACCGCCACACTACTGCACGACGACGTGGTGGACGACAGCGACCTGCGCCGCGGGCTGGCCACGGCCAACACGCTGTGGGGCAACAAGCCGAGCGTGCTGGTCGGCGACTTCCTGTTCAGCCGCGCCTTCCAGTTGATGGTAAAGGACGGCTCGCTCGACGCGCCGAGGCTCCAGTCCGACGCCTCGGCGGTGATCGCCGAGGGCGAGGTGGCGCATCTGCTAACCCCGAACGACACCGAGACGACGGTCGAAGACTACCTGCGGGTGATCAGCGACAAGACTGCGGCCCTGTTCGAGGCGGCCTGCCGGATCGGTGCCGTGGTGGGCGAACGCCCGCAGGAGGAACAGGACGCCCTCGGCCGCTATGGCCGCACCTTCGGCATCGCCTTCCAACTGGTCGACGACGTGCTCGACTATTCGGCCCGGCAAATCGAGCTCGGCAAATCGATCGGCGACGACTTCCGCGAAGGCAAGATCACCCTGCCGGTGGTGCTCGCCTTCGAGCGGGGCGACGCCGAGGAACGCGCGTTCTGGCGCCGCTGCGTGGAGCAGCTGGAGCAGCGGGACGAGGATCTCAATCAGGCGCTCGGGCTAATGGACAAGCACCGCACGCTGGAGGACAGCCTGTCGCGGGCCCGGGAATACGGCAAGACCGCCATGGGCGCGCTGAGCGACTTCCCGGACACGCCGTTGCGCCGCGCCATGATCGATGTGGTCGACTTCTGCATCGAGCGCGCCTACTGACTGAGGCGCCGAGACCTCCCTATCTAGCTCAACAACGCCGCGATCGGCTTCGGCAACGCGAAGGCCGCCTGGTGGAATGCGGGCGTGTAGAACCGCGTTTCCAGCCCGGCGACAGAGGCCCGCTCGACCAGAAGCTGGACCGGCGTCTCGCGCAGCGCCGGCGCGTCGCTGGCCCAGCCGAAAGCCATGTAGCCGCCGGCGAAAACGGGCACGGCGACGATGTAATAAGTGGCGTCGGCGAAGCACGACTTGAGGCGCTTCATGGCGCCACGCACGGCATCGGGATAGAGGAACGGCATGCCGAACTGGCTGATCAGCACGCCGCCGGGCGCGAGCAGGCGCTTGCAGTCGGCGTAAAACGGCGCGCCGAACAGCACTTCGCCCGGCCCGGGCAGGGGATCGGTCGAATCGATGATGATCAGGTCGTACTGCATCTCGCAGCCCGCCGCGAACGCGACTCCGTCCTCGAAGCGCAACTCGAGGCGCGGGTCCTCGAAGGCCCCGGCGTTCAGGCCCGGCAGGTGCTCGCGGCAGAGCTCGACCACCTGGCGGTCGAGCTCCACCATGGTGACCGCCTCGACGGGATGCTTGAGCACCTCGCGCACCGTGCCGCCGTCGCC